>JBBRJB010000177.1:0-6169 GCA_038220085.1 Burkholderiales bacterium | reverse complement strand
CAGCCTCGCATCAAGCGACGCCTTCGTCTTCTGCCTGGCGGTCCGCTCCCGTCCCGCCGATGCGCTCAAGGCCGACTACGCGGTCTGGAGCCGGGAACTGGTCGATGCAGCGCTTGCGGGCGGCGGCAGCTTCAATCCTGCGTACCACATGCACGCCACGGCCGAGCAGTTTGCCCGGGCTTTTCCGCGCCGCCAGGAACTGCTGCTGGCAAAACAGGCCTACGACCCGGGCAATCGCTTCGGCAATGGTTTGTGGAGCCGTTACCTCGACGACACCGGACGGGCGGAGTCGGTCGCGCAGTCCGAGGTCTCCGAATTCCGTGCGGCGCTTGCCCGTACGCCGTCACGCGACGCGGTCTTTCGCCTGCTCGCCGACTGCGGCCCGCGCGGCCGCGCGCCCCGGCTGATGGGGTTGCTGGAGCGGATGTCCCAGCGTGCCGGTGCTGACGAACTGATCTACCGGAACATGCGCAGCACACTGTTGAAGTGGCGCAGTTCGGCGATCGCCGGCCTCATCATGCGGACCGGCGACTGGCACAAACCGCTGCACCGGCGCCTGGCCCACTATACCCGCGGGCAGCTGCAGGCGATCCGCTCGGCCGGTTCGGGCAGGAAGTCGATCGAGGGCATAGTGGAGGTGGCCAGCCGCGGCAGGCAGCTGAGGGCCCTGCGCCGCCACCTCAAGGTGGGCGGCACGATCCGGCAGATCGACAACTTCGGCTGCCAGCTTGCCGGCAATGGCGCGGCCTGGCTCGAATCGCGAGTGCCGGCGCGAACATCGGTGAGTGACATCCTGCAGTGGGACGAGCACGTGCTCGATGGCGTCGTCGACGGCGCCGACCTCATCACCCTGTACGGCGGGTTGAGCGGTCTGCCGGCGGCGCAGTTGCCGCAGTGCCTCTCGCAGCTCGCGCGCGCGGTCCGCCCCGGCGGCCTGTTGCTGCTGCTCGAGCATGATGCCGATTCGGCCCACGCCGGACTGGACGCCTCGATCGCAGTCACGCTCGGCTTCCTTTGCGCGGGCGAGACCTGGGAGGCGAGCCTGGCGCACCCGCGTGCCTTTCGCGCGGCCGACGAATGGTGCGCGCTCATGGCGGAGCACGGCCTGCCCGAGGCCGGGAGCCGGGAGCGCATTGCGCGCACGCCCTACGGCGACACGTTGTTGTCGTTCCGCAAACCGGCCGCGTCGGAATGAGCGGCGAGCGCCCGCAGGCGTAATTCGGTCTACACTGAATGTCGGGTTCCGATCCCTGGGCGAGGTAGTGGCAATGGTGGCCGAACATACGGCAAAAGCTTTCGACGCGGATATCGATCACCTGCGTAGCAATGTCCTGAAGATGGGTGGGCTGGTGGAGCGCCAGGTCGGACGGGCCGTCGACGGCATCCGCCTGATGGACCTGGGCCTGGTGGCGGAGGTCCTTCAGGACGAGGAAGTCGTCAACCGGCTGCACGTGCAGACGGACCTGATGTGCAACCAGGTGATCGCCAAGCGCCAGCCGATCGCAGTGGACCTGCGTGAAATCATCGCGATCCTGCACATGATCAACGACCTCGAGCGCATCGGCGACGAGGCCAAGAAGATCGCCCTCAAGGTCAGGCGCTTTGAGGGCAAGGCCTTGCCGATATCCCTCGCCCAGGTCAGCGCGATGTCGAACGAGGCCTGCGACATGCTCCGGCTTGCGCTCGATGCCGTGGTCCGGCACGACACCTCCATTTCGAGCGTGCTCAACGAACGCGACCGCAATCTGGACAGACAGCGGGATGCGGTGATCGCGGAGCTTCTCGCCAGCATGGCCGCCAACCCCTCGATGGTCACGGCTGCGATGGACATGGTGCTGGTGGTGCAGTCGCTCGAACGGGTCGGCGACCACGCCAAGAATATTGCCGAGTATGTCGTGAACGTGGTGGAAGGCATCGACCGCCGACACGACGCGATCGCCAGCCGCGGGCTGCGCGGCGCCCAGAACCGCTGAGTCCGCGTCTGTCTAGTCGGACGCGGCGGCCCGGTCGGCCGGGCCAAGCGCCGCGGCCGTCACTGCCGCCGGGTCGGCCGCCGGGTCGGCCGGCAAGGGCATGGGCAATACCCGCTCGTGCGGAATCACCACGGTGAAGCGCGTCCCCTTGCCGAGGATGCTGTCGAACTTGAGGGTGGCGTCGTGACGCTGGGCGATGTGCTTGACGATCGCCAGTCCCAGGCCGGTGCCCCCGGTTTCGCGCGAGCGCCCGCGATCGACGCGATAGAAACGCTCCGTCAGGCGCGGCAGATGCTCCGGCGCAATGCCGATCCCGGTGTCTTCCACGCTCAGGTGGGCCGCCTTGTGACGGTTGCTCCAGCTCATCGTGATCCGGCCCCCTTCGGGCGTATAGCGGATCGCATTGGTGAGCAGGTTGCGCACTGCGCTTTCGATTTCCGAGGGGACGCCGCGCAGCCGGACCGGCTTGTCCATCAGCATCTCCATCCGGTGCCGGCCAGCCGACAGCGTCCTGGCATCGCTCAGCAGGCTGCGCAGCAACGGCTCGACTTCGAAGACCTGGTCGTCCGGACGGTTGGCGGCGTTCTCCAGCGAGGACAGGGTCAGCAGGTCTTCGAGCAGGCGCTGCATGGTGATGGCCTGCTTGCGGGCGGCGTGCAGATGAGTGAGATTTTCTTCCCGCGGCAGGTCGAGGTCGATCAGCGTTTCGATGTAGCCGCTCACCACGGTCAGGGGCGTGCGGACTTCGTGGGAGACGTTGGCCACGAAGTCCCGGCGCATCGCGTCGAGCTTGTTCTGCTCGGTGACGTCCCGGGTGATCAGCAGGCGCCACGAGTCCGGCGTGGGCACCAGGCGCAGCGCGAAGGTCCGGCCGGGGCGCCCGGGCAGGGACATATGTACCGGCAGGCGGAAATCGCCGCTCTCGAGGTAGCGCGTGAACTCGGGCTGGCGGATGAAATGATCGATCGGGCGGCGCAGGCCGACGATGCCGTGAAGCTCCTCTGCCGCCCGGTTGAACCACTGGACCAGTCCGTAGCGGTCCATTACCACCAGGGCGTCCGGCAGCAGGTCCACGGCCGCATGCAGCCGCTCGAGTTCGGTGTGGGTCTCCTCACGCTCCGCCGACTCCTGGCGCACGAAACGCCCGAGCCTGTCCAGCGTGGTGCGCCAGCTGCCGATGCCGCGCGGCAACTGCCGCTGCCGGGGCAGGGCCGACCACCGGCTCAGTCCGTGAAGGTGAGAGAGGTGGAACACGCTCACGGCCAGCAGGCACGCGCCGAGCCACGCCACCGCGGCGACGGGTCGGCTCACGGCCAGCAGGGCGGCGGCAATCGCGACCGCTACGACGACGAAGGCGATTCCGCGCACGAAGGTCATTGATCGGGCGACGCCGGCTGGTCGGGATGCCTGGGCAGCAGGCGGTAGCCGCCGCCACGCACGGTTTCTATCAGGCGGTCATGGCCGGTGGGCTGAAGCGCCAGGCGCAAGCGCCGGATGTGTACGTCCACGGTGCGTTCCTCGATGAACACGTGGTCGCCCCAGACGCCGTCGAGGACCTTGCTGCGTGACAGGACCCGATCGGGATTGCGCATGAAGTAATGCAGCAGCCGGAACTCGGTCGGGCCGACCTTCAGGGCCTGGCCGTCGCCGCTGGCGCGATAGGTCTGCGGGTCCAGTCGCAGGCCGCCGACCTCGATCGGCTCGTCGCTGGCGGCGGGTGCGGCGCGCCGCAGCAGGGCCTTGACGCGCGCCAGCAGTTCGCGCGGCGAGAACGGCTTGCAGATGTAGTCGTCGACGCCCGCCTCGAAGCCGCGCAGGCGGTCGCCCTCCTCGGAACGGGCCGTCAGCATGATGATCGGCAGGTCGCGGGTTCTATCCTCGCTGCGAAGGCGGCGGGCGAAATCCGTGCCGCTCTGGTCCGGCAGCATCCAGTCCAGCAGGATAAGGTCGGGCAGTTCGTGGTCGATCTCACGGCGGGCGCTGCTCGCGTCGCAGGCCTGTCGAGGCTTGTAGCCGCCATGGCGCAGGTTGACCGAAAGGAGGTCGCGGATGGCTGGTTCGTCTTCGACTACAAGGATGTTGGCGGGCATCAGGGAATGACCTTGACAGGGCGGGACCGTGGCAGAAGCGCCGGTGCGTCCTAAAGTATGACATCAGCATTGCAGCGATATGACAGCCGTCCCCGCAACTGAAAACCAGTTGCCGGCAGCGGACATATTGCCTTTGGAATAACGCCGGCATGTGAGAATCTCCGACCATGAAACAGAAAATTCTCGTGACCGGCGGCGCCGGCTATATCGGCTCGCACACGGTCGTGGAATTGCTCGGCGCCGGCTACGACGCGGTCATCCTGGACAACCTGAGCAACAGTTCGCCCGATGTCGTCGGCCGGATCGAGGAACTGACCGGCCAGTCCGTGCCGCTGGTGAAAGGCGACGTCAATGACCGCCCCCTGTTGCAGCGCCTGCTGTCGGAGCACCGGTTCGACGCCACCATCCATTTCGCCGGGCTCAAGTCGGTCGGCGAATCTGTCGCCGATCCGCTTTCCTATTACCGGAACAACGTCAGCGGCACCGTCACCCTGCTGCAGTGCCTGGGCGAAGCGGGCGTCAAGCGCTTCGTGTTCAGTTCGTCCGCCACCGTCTACGGCGATCCGCAGACAGTGCCGATCCGCGAGGATGCGCCGACCGCCCCGACCAACCCCTACGGCAATACCAAGTGGCTGGTCGAGCACATCCTGGCCGACGTGGCGGCTGCGGATCGGGACTGGTCGATTGGCGTCCTGCGCTACTTCAACCCGGTCGGCGCCCATGTCTCGGGCCGCATCGGCGAGAGCCCGCGCGGCGTGCCAAACAACCTCATGCCGTATGTCACCCAGGTCGCGGTCGGCAGGCGCGAGCGCCTGTCGGTGTTCGGCGGTGATTACCCCACGCCGGACGGCACGGGGGTGCGGGACTATATCCACGTGGTCGACCTCGCTCTCGGGCATCTCGCCGCGCTTGAGCGTGCCGGACAGGCAGCGGGCGCCTGGACCGTCAATCTCGGCACCGGCAAGGGCTATTCGGTGCTCGAGATCGTCAAGGCGTTCGAAGAGGCCAGCGGCCGCCGCATCCCGTTCGAGATCGTGAATCGACGGCCCGGCGACATCGCCCAGTGCTACGCCGACCCGGCACATGCCGCCAGCGAACTCGGCTGGCACGCCCGCCGCGGATTGAAAGAGATGTGCGCCGACAGCTGGCGCTGGCAGAGCATGAATCCCGAAGGATACTGAAGGCCCATGCACGTCCCGATCACCGTCTTCAGCGCTCCGATCCCTGGCGGATCGCGCAGGCCGGGGATCCCCTGCTCGCGGACTCGGTCCTGCGCCAGCTGCGTGCGGCCGACCTGGTGCTGCTGAACAAGACCGACCTCGTGTCGGCGAGCGAACTGGCCGAGGTGCGGGCCTGGCTCGAGGGCGTGATCGGCGGCGCGCCGGTATTCGAGACTGTCGCGGCGCGCGTGTCGCCCATCCTGCTGGGCGGCCTGGCCCTGTCGCCCGCCGATGGCGGCCGCGCAGCCGGCAACCTGGGTCACGACGACTACCACGATCACGACCACGCCCAAGAGCACGAACACCATCACGATCACGATCACGATGCCGGGAGCCCGGATCACCCGGCGCAGTTCGACACCTGGTCGAGCCGGCCGGCCGGTATCCTGCGGGCCGCGGATCTGCGCCGCTCGCTGCGCCGCGCCGATGCGGTCCCCGCGGCCGGCCTGCCAGCGCTGGTTGCGATCGGGCTGCACGGCCGCCTGCCGGTATCAGCGCTGGCAGCGGTCTTCGTCGCCGCGGCGCTGGACGCCGACGACGGACAGAATCCTACCGGTTGAAGTTGAAGAACTCCCGCCGACCCTTCATGCCGACGATATGTTCCGCCAGCAGCGCAAGGTCCTCGTCGCGCTCGACCGGATTCAGGTGCTCGGTATTGACGATCAGCACCGGAGCGATTTCGAAGTGGTAGAAGAAGCGGCTGTAGGCTTCGCTGAGCGCGCGCAGATAGTCTTCCGAAATGGCAGCTTCCATGTCCAGGCCGCGGGCCTGCACGCGATCGATGAGGGTATCGGGCGAGGCCTGCAGGTAGATCACCAGGTCCGGCGTGGGTGCCTGCGGCCGCAGGCTGTCGAAGATCTGCTGGTAGAGCGCCAGTTCGTCGTCG
>JBBRJB010000176.1:0-6169 GCA_038220085.1 Burkholderiales bacterium | reverse complement strand
TCCAGGCGGCCGGCTCGGCTCCGACGGCGTCCGGCGTGGCCGGATCCGCATGGTTGTCCTGCTCCATCGGCTGCCTCGCAACCGGCCGCGCCTCAGAACCTCACTGCCGGGACCTTGCGTTCGATGTCCGAATCCAGCGGGGCGAGCATCACCGCACGCTTGAAACCCAGCGTGCCGGCAAACATGACCGCGGGAAACGATTCGAGGGCGGTGTTGAAGTGCATCACGGCATCGTTAAAGGCCTGGCGGGCAAACGACAGCTTGTTCTCGGTCGTGGTGATCTCTTCCGACAACTGCATCATGTTCTGGTTGGCCTTCAGGTCCGGATAGGCTTCGGCCAGCGCAAAGAGGCGGCCGAGGCTGGCGGACAGGGCCCCTTCGGCGCTGGCCATGGCCGCCATCGCCGGTTCGTCGCCGGCGTCCCGCGTCGCGGCCTGTCCCGCCGCCTGCGCGGCGGCGCGGGCGCTGACGACCGCCTCCAGGGTCTGGCGTTCGTGGGACAGGTATCCCCGGGCTGTTTCGACCCGGTTGGGAATCAGGTCGTGTCGGCGCTTCAGTTGGACGTCGATCTGCGCCAGGCCATTGGCAACGCGATTGCGCAGCGCGACCAGGCGGTTGTAGATCACCAGCGCCCAGACGAAAAACACACCCAACGCAATCGCTACGGTGATGCTCGAATCCATTTGAGCTCCTGGCCCTGGACGCCTCTTGCGGATGATGCCATAGGGCTCACTCGCGCGGCCACTCGACATTCCCGCTGTGGGTCACCGCGCCGAGGCTGGCAGGCCCCACCAGGCGTGCGTACTTCTCCATCGCACCGGCCAGGCGCTCGCTTCGCCGCGGGGTCCACGCCGCCTTGCGGCGCGCCAGTTCGGCGTCGTCCACCAGCAGGTCGATCGAGCGGGCTCGGCAGTCGATACGGATCAGGTCGCCGTTCCTGACGAGTGCGATCGGGCCGCCGTCTGCGGCCTCCGGGCCGGCGTAACCGATGCACATGCCACGCGTGGCGCCGGAAAAACGCCCGTCGGTAAGCAAGGCGACTTTCTCGCCCATGCCCTGGCCGTAGATCAGCGCGGTGGTGCCGAGCATTTCGCGCATGCCGGGCCCTCCCTTGGGGCCTTCGTTGCGGATGATCAGGACGTCACCGGCAGCATAGTCCCGCTGCCTGACCGCTTCGGTGCAGTCTTCCTCGCATTCGAAGACGCGGGCGTGTCCCTGCAGCACCAGTTCCTTGAGGCCGGCGATCTTGATCAGGGCGCCTTCAGGACAAAGGCTGCCCTTCAGCACCACCACACCGCCGCTCGGATGCAGCGGTTCGCCATGTTTGCGGATGACCACGCCGTCGGGCCCGGGCGTGGCGGCGTGTGCCTCGGCGAGCGTCTGCCCGGACAGGGTCAGGGCGTCCGCGTGCAGGTAGCCGCCGTCGAGCAGCGCCCGGATCACCGCGGAGACACCGCCCGCATAGTGGAGGTCACGGGCGAGAAATCGTCCGCCGGGCTGCAGGTCGCCGATGAGCGGGGTGCGCTGGAACACTTCGGCGACGTCGTCGAGGGTGAAGCGGATGCCGGCCTCATGCGCGATCGCGGGCAGGTGCAGGCCGGCGTTGGTCGAGCCACCGGTGGCAGCCACCGCTGCGCAGGCGTTCTCGATGCTCTTGCGGGTGACCAGGTGCCGCGGCAACGGACCGCCGGCGGCGAGGATGCGCAGCACGGCCTCCCCGGACTTGCGGGCGAGCGACAGTCGCTGCGAGTAGACGGCCGGCAGCATGGCCGTGCCGGGCAGTGCCAGGCCCAGCACTTCCGAAACCATGGCCATGGTGTTGGCGGTGAACTGACCGGGGCAGGATCCCAGGGTCGGCGAGCACTCGGGCTCGAGCGCGGCCAGTTGCTCCGGCGTGACCGTGCCGGCGTAGAGCCCGCCGACCGCCTCGTAGGACGTCAGCGTGCTCACCGGCTTGCCTTCAAACTGGCCCGGCAGCATTGCACCGCCATACATGAACACCGACGGGCAGTTCAATCGCACCATCGCCATCATGATTCCGGGCAGCGTCTTGTCGCATCCGGCAAAGCCGACCAGTGCGTCGTAGGCGTGGCCGCGCATGACCAGTTCGATCGAATCGGCAATCAGTTCGCGCGACATCAGGCTCATGCGCATGCCCCGGTGGTTCATCGACACGCCGTCTGAAACCGAGATCGTGGTGAACTCAAACGGCGTTCCGCCGGCCATCGCGACCCCCATCTTGGCGGCCTCGGCCTGCGGGCGCAGCGAGAGCGAGCAGGGTGTGTTCTCGCCATGCGTGCTCATCACGCCGACGAATGGCTTGGCGATCGCGTCGTCGTCCAGTCCCATTGCCCGCAGGAAGGTCCGGTGCGGCGTGCGATCCGCGCCCTCCACGGTGATGCGCGAGCGCAGCGGCAGGTTGCTGCCATTGCCGAAGTGCGGTGCCTGTCGATCTGCCATGTGGTGTCCTGTCGTCTGACGCTTAATAGCCCCGATTGGCTGGTGACCGGGTTTCCGGTAGATTAGCCCAAAGCTGTGGCGGCCCGCCTGGCATCGCTTGATACCCACAAACCGCATCGCATGAACGACACCAGCCGGGGCTTCCGGCACCGCCTTGCCCGCGCCAGCGATCTGGCCCTGGCCGCCGTCGCCGGCAGCCTGCTGTTCGCCATGATGATGTTGACCTTCATCGACGTGGTGCTGCGCTACTTCTTCAATGCCCCCATCAAGGGCGGTTTCGAAGTCACCGAGATGATGATGGCGGTGCTGATCTTCGCCGGCTTGCCGATGGTCTCGCGTAAGAACGAGCACGTCACCATCGATGCTTTCGACCGCTTCCTGCCGGCGGCGGTGCGCCGCATCCTGTACGTGGTCATCCAACTGGTATGTGCAGCGGCTCTTGTGGGCATGGCCTGGCTGCTGTACCGCAAGGCTGTCAACTTCGCCGAGATCGGCGATGTGACCCAGACCCTGAAGTTTCCGATCGCGCCCTTCGTCTACCTGATGGCGGTGCTGACGCTGGCTACCGCCGGGGTCCACGCCGTGGCAGCGTTCTCCGAACCTCCCGTGGATCAGGCCGATCGCGAGAGCGGCGCTGTCTCGATTTAGGATCTGGAATGACCGAGGCGCTCCTGGGCCTGCTGGCCATGTTCGCGTTGACCGTGGTCCGGGTGCCGATCTCGTTTGCGATGGGTATCGTCGGCTTCTTCGGCCTGGCGCTGCTGCGCGGCTGGAATCCGGCCATGGCCTCCGCCGGAACGCTGATGTACGAGACCGGTTTCTCCTACACGCTCTCGGTGGTGCCGCTCTTCATTCTCATGGGCAATTTCGTCAGCCGTGCCGGCCTGTCGCATGAACTGTTCCGCGCGGCCTACGCCTTCATCGGTCACTGGCGGGGCGGGCTGGCGATGTCCACAATCGTCGCCTGCGCCGGATTCGGTTCGATTTGCGGTTCGTCGATCGCAACGGCGGCGACGATGTCGAAGGTCGCGTACCCCTCGATGAAGCGCTACGGCTACAGCGATGAACTGGCCACCGGCTCGATCGCCGCCGGCGGCACGCTGGGCATCCTGATCCCGCCGTCGGTCATCATGGTCATTTACAGCCTGATGACCGAGACCAATATCGGCGAGATGTTCGCCGCGGGAGTCCTCCCGGGATTGGTTGCGACCGCCCTGCTGATGCTCGCCGTCGGTTGGCAGACGTGGCGCAAGCCCGAGTCGGGCCCGCCGGGCGAACGCACCGCATGGCCCGATCGCTGGCGTGCCCTGAGCGGCATCTGGGGAGTCCTGGTGCTGTTCACGCTGGTCATGGGTGGCATCTACGGCGGCGTATTCACGGTCACCGAAGGTGCCGGGATCGGCGCATTCGGTGCCTTCCTGTTCGCGCTCGGACGCCGCACCCTGACCTGGACGGTGCTGGCGCAGGTGCTGGTCGACAGCGCCCGGACCACCGCGATGCTGTTCACCATCCTGATCGGTGCGCTCATCTTCGCCAATTTCGTCAACTTCACGTCCATGCCGGAGGATCTGAAGAACTACGTCGCGCAGTTTGAACTGAGCCCGATGACGGTCATTTTCATGATCTGCCTCATCTACGTGCTGCTGGGAACGGCCATGGAGGAGTTGTCGATGATCCTCCTCACCGTGCCGGTGCTGTTCCCGCTGGTGGTGCACCTGGGCTTCGATCCGCTGTGGTTCGGCGTGCTGGTGGTCGTGGTGGTGGAAATCGGGCTCATCAGCCCGCCGGTGGGAATGAACATATTCGTGCTGAGGACGCTGCTGCCGGAAGTGTCCACCGCCACCATCTACCGGGGCGTCTACCCGTTCGTGGTGGCCGATGTCATCCGACTCGCGATCCTGATCGCGCTGCCGGGCCTCTCGACCTGGCTGCCTCATCTGCTGTTCAAGTAGCCGGCGTCCGGACTGCCCTGCGCGTGGTTGCGGACCACGGTCAGCAGGTCCGGATCGACGCCGAAGCCGAGTTCGAGTCCGCGCACCGCCGTGAAAGGTCTGGGCCAGCGTCCGAACATCGGTTCGATCCGATCATCGGGACGGTACTCGACCAGCGCGGCCGCGTCGGGCCCGCCCACCTGGGTGATGGCATCGACGATTTCCTCGATGCTGCAGGCGAGCGCCGGCAGCAGGACCGCGCGCCGCTGCCCGAACGAAGGGGCATCCAGGTTCATCGCATGCAGCAGGTTGTCGACGGTCAGGGTGAGCGACTGAAGCCAGATCGTCGCGCGCCGGGAAACCGGCGACACCACCTGCCTGCCGGCAAGCGGTTCGCGGATCAGGTCGCTGTTGAAGGCCGACAAGGCCCCGTTGGGCTGGGCCGGGCGTACCACGACGCCGCTCAGGCGCAGGCTTCTGCCGTCAAGCAGCCCGCGCCGCGACAGGTCGCCGATCAGGAGTTCGCCGGCAAGTTTGTGCGCACCGTACGACAGCGTCGGCCACGGCTGGGTATCGTCGTCGATTCGAGCAGGCAGCGGCGCGCCGTAGACTGCGATCGAACTGGCCTGTACCAGGCGTACCACCTGGTCTCCCGCCCTGTCCCTGAGGGCATCGAGCAGATTGCGCGTGCCATCCAGGTTGACGCGGATCCCGGCGTCGAAGTCGGCCTCGGCGGCACCGCTGACGATACCGGCGAGATGGAATACACAGGCGGTCGCGCGGTCCACCAGCGAGGACACGAAGTCACGGTCGGCCACGCTGCCCTTGCGCCAGACTGTGCGGGGCGTGTCCGCGTCCATCGCCGGCGCCGGATCCGACGCATGTGGATCGTCGCCTGTATCGCAAAGCACCAACCGGCCGGGCTTGAACTCGCGCCCGGTGGCGTCGCGCAAGATTGCGCCGCGGCGCAATCGCGCCACGAGCGCACGTCCGATGAAGCCGGCCGCGCCGGTGACCACTACGTCCATCCGTCCGACCCTCCGTTCGGGAGCATGCTAATCTTCGCGGATCAGGGGTCATGGTAGTGCCCCGGTTCATAACTACGGGAGACAAGAAGATGACACGATGGATTTTCGCGGCCATGCCGCCGCTCGCCGCCGGCTTGCTGGGTCTTGGTGTGGCCCTGACCTCGTTGCCTGCGCAGGCCCAGGTGGAATTGAGCATGTCGGCCTGGGTGCCGGCATCGCACATGCTGGTCAAGGACGGCATGATGCCGTGGATGCAGGAGGTCGAGCGGGTCACCGAGGGCCGGGTCAAGATCAAGCTACTGCCCAAGCCGGTGACGAACCCGGTCAATCACTTCGATGCGGTACGAGACGGGCTGGCGGATGTGGCCTTCATTTCGCACGCCTATACGCCGGCGCGATTTCGCCTGGTCACGGTCGGCGTGCTGCCGTTTTCCGGGGACAGCGCGGAAGCGAACTCGGTTGCCTTCTGGCGCATCTATTCGAAGTATTTCCTCAAGGAGGACGAGCACAAGGGCGTCAAGCTGTTGACGCTCTATACCCATGGTCCGGGAATCTTCTGGAATGCGAGGCATCCGATCAAAACCATCGATGACTTCTCGGGACTGAAGATCCGGGTCGGCGGCGGCATCGCCGCGGATGTCGCCAACGCGCTCGGGGTCAATGCGATTTCCAAGCCGGCGCCCGAGTCCTATGAACTGCTGTCGTCCGGGGTGGTCGACGGCGTCATGTTTCCCGGGGAAAGCATCCTGT
>JBBRJB010000175.1:0-6182 GCA_038220085.1 Burkholderiales bacterium | reverse complement strand
ACCAGGCAGCCGACCCGGCCGAGCCCGATGACCCCGAGCGTCTTGCCGGCGAGCTCGGTGCCACCGAACTGCCGCTTGCCGTCCTCCACCCGGACCTCGAGATCCGTCGCGCCCGGATCGAGCGAATGGACGAACCGGGTCGCCGCCGGCAGCTTGCGGGCCGCCATCAGCATACCGGCCAGGACCAGCTCCTTGACCGCATTGGCGTTGGCGCCCGGTGCGTTGAACACCGGCACGCCGCGTTGGCTCACCGCGGCGACCGGAATATTGTTGGTGCCCGCGCCGGCGCGGGCGATCGCCTTGACCGAGTTGGGGATCGTGGAGCTGTGCAGGTCGGCCGAACGCACCAGGATCGCGTCCGGCTCCTCGAAGGCCTTGCCGATTTCGTAGAGTTCATTCGGCAACCGCTCCAGCCCGCGTGCTGCGATCTGGTTCAGCACCTGGACCCGGAAGCGGGCCTGCGACGGATCGCGAGGATCAGCCATGCTGCTGCTCGAATTCGCGCATGTAGGCGACGAGGGCCTGCACCCCTTCGAGGGGCATCGCGTTGTAGATCGACGCGCGCATCCCGCCCACCGAGCGGTGGCCCTTCAGCTGCAGCAGCGCGCGCTGGCCGGCGCCGGCGAGGAAGGCGTCGTCCAGGGATGCATCGGGCAGGGTGAAGGGGACGTTCATCCGTGAACGATCGGCCGGGGCGACCGGGTTGGTGTAGAAGCCGGTACTGTCCAGGTAGTCGTAGAGCAGCGTCGATTTTTCGATGTTGCGCTTCTCGATCGCGGCGACGCCGCCCTGGCGCTTCATCCACTGAAACACCAGGCCGGCGATGTAGACGGCATAGGTCGGCGGCGTGTTGACCATCGAATCGTGTTCGGCCTGCTGCTTCAGGTCCAGCAGGCTGGGCGAGCCGGCCCTGGCGTGCCCGAGCAGGTCTTCGCGCACGATCACCAGCGTCAGCCCGGCCGGGCCCAGGTTCTTCTGCGCGCCGCCGTACAGGACGCCGTAGCGGGAGACATCGAGCGGACGGGACATGAAGTTCGAGGAGATGTCGGCGATCAGCGGTACTGTGCCGACATCCGGGGTCGACTGGAACTCGACCCCGCCAATGGTCTCGTTGGCGCAGATGTGTACGTACGCCGCGTCGGGCGCCAGCTGCCAGTCGGCGCGCGCAGGGATGCGGGTGAAACGGCTGTCCTCGGCGCTGGCGGCGACATTGACCTTGCCGAACAGGCGGGCCTCCTTGATCGCCTTCTTGGACCATTCGCCGGTGTTGACGTAGTCGGCGGTGCGGCCCTCCGGCAGGAAGTTCAGCGGCAGGATCGCGAACTGCAGGGTGGCCCCACCCTGGAGGAACAGCGTCTTGTAGCCAGGCGGAATCGCCATCAACTCGCGCAGGTCGGCCTCGGCCTGCGCATGGATGGCCATGTATTCCCTGCCGCGATGGCTCATTTCCATCACCGACTGACCGCTGCTGTGCCAGTCGAGCATTTCGGCCGCGGCCTGCGCCAGGACTTCTTCGGGCAGAACTGCAGGTCCTGCACTGAAGTTGAAAACGTTTCGCATCGGTGTTCCGGCTGGGATTGAATGGTGTCCGGGATTCTAATCGCCACTCCCGTGGCTCCACCACAACGATGCGCATTCGCCCGTTCGCCCGCCGCCCGCCTCCAAACCGCTCCGGCGGGATCCGATCCGGTATCGCGCAACGGGTGATGGGCGCAGCGAAGCCGACCGCCGGGCGATAATGCGGATCAGCGGCGCGATAGCGCCTGATCCGGCCCTCCGGCAGCGGCTATGCTGTGCGGTGGGCCGACGACGTATTCCCAAGGAGTTAGTCATGACCATCCAGAACCAACCTCATTTCAGCGCGGCCGGTGCCGCCGCCGCGCTGCCCCGCCTGCGCAAGCTCGCCGTAATCGCGACCGTCGTCGTGCTGGGCCTCAGCGCCTGCGCCGGCATGAACGACACCCAGCGCCGCACGGCGACCGGAGCCGGGGTCGGCGGTGCGGTCGGCGCCGTCCTCGGCGGCTCGCAGAGCGGTGGCAAAGGTGTGCGCAACGGTGCTCTCATCGGCGGCGCGCTGGGTGCGCTCGGCACCTATGTCTGGTCCTCGCGCATGGAGGAACAGAAGCGCGCGATGGAGGAAAGCACCCGGGGTACCGGGGTGCAGGTCACCCAGACGGACGAGAACCTGCTGCGGCTGGACATTCCCAGCGACATCTCTTTCGGGGTCAACCGCGCCGACATCCGGAGCGACTTCCGCCCGATCCTGGATCGCTTTGCCCAGACCCTGGTCTCGAATCCAGCGGCCACCGTCCAGATCATCGGCCATACCGACAGTACCGGATCCGACGCGATCAACGATCCTCTGTCGGTCAACCGCGCCGCCAGCACCCGCGACTACCTGACCGCCCGCGGGGTGCAGCAGGCGCGAGTCCAGATCGATGGACGCGGCGCGAACGACCCGATTGCCGACAACGGCACGACGGCAGGGCGCGCCCAGAATCGCCGGGTGGAGATCTACGTCGGCGAGTCGACCCAGGCGGCGGCGCCGCGCCAGCAGCAGGTGCGCTGACCGCTGAAGCATAAAGCGCGCTCTTCTAGGGAGCGCACCAGTGGACGCCTGAGTCCATGCCGGCTTCCGCCCTCGCACTGGTGATCCTGGCTGGGCTGATTCACGCCTGCTGGAATATCGCCGCCAAGAAGACCGGCGGCGACGTGCGCTTTGCGTTGTTCACCGGTGTGCTGCTCATGGTGGTCTGGGCGCCGGTTGGAATCTGGGTGTCGTGGCAACAGCTGCACGGATGGGGATTGCCGGAACTCGCAGTCGTGCTCGTCAGCGGCGTCCTGCATGTGGCGTACTACCTGGTACTGCTGCGGGGCTATCGCGAGGCCGATCTGACCGTGGTCTATCCCCTGGCTCGCGGCTCGGGGCCGCTGCTGTCATCCACTGCCGCGATCGTGTTCCTGGGAGAGGAGTTGTCGGCTGCCGGCGCCCTCGGCATCGCGGCGGTGGTCGGTGGCGTCTTTCTGGTTGCGGGGGGGCCTGGCTTGTTCCGTGCCGCGCATGATCCGGTACGACGGCAGCGGGTGCGCGCCGGCGTGTTCTACGGTTTCTCCACCGGCGTCTTCATCGCCGCCTACACCGTTGTCGACGGCTGGGGCGTGAAGTCGCTCGGCATGTCCCCGATCCTGGTCGACTACCTCGGCAACCTGGTGCGGCTGGTTATCCTGGTCCCGCTGGTCGCCCGGTCCGGGCGGGCATCGGCGCGGTGTGGCGCTCCCAGTGGAAGGCCGCGCTGCTCGTGGCAGCCATCAGCCCGGTGTCGTACGTGCTGGTGCTCTATGCCATGCAGGTGGCGCCGTTGTCGCATGTGGCGCCCGCGCGTGAAGTGTCGATGCTGTTCGCCGCGCTGCTCGGCGGCCACCTGCTCGCCGAGGGCGATCGCCTGATGCGCGTCGTGGGCGCCGGCTGCATTGCGGTCGGCGTGATGGCCCTTGCCATGGGCTGATTCGCGGCTTCTCAGGTCATTCCGGCGACCCGTTCAATTCGGCGCCCCGGTCATTCCGTCGACCCGATTCACTGCCCAGGTGAAGGGGGAAGGGTCACGGTGCCGGTCGCAACTGCCACCACCTTGCCGCCGACCCGCACGCTGCCGTCTCCACCCACGTCCAGCAGCAGCCGGCACGGTCGCTCGATTTCGGTTCCCTGGTCGACCACGACCCGGGCGGGCCTGCGGTGGCCGGTGTGCAGCAGCCAGCCGCCGAGATTGGCGCAGGCCGAGCCGGTGCCGGGGTCCTCGTAGACGCCGCTGCCGGGCGCCTTGATGAAGAAACGCGCCGCGACCTGGTCGCGGCCGTCGACCTGCGCCCCGGTGAACGCGAAGACGTAGGCGTTGCAGCGGCCGCTGCGGCTGCGGGGCCAGTCGTCCATTTGCGCCGCCGAGGGCGCGGCCTTGCGTACCTGGGCCGCGGTCTTCACCGGCACCAGCAACTGCTCCATGCCGGTATCCAGCCAGACCGCCGGCCCGGCCAGATCCGCCGCTTCCAATCCGACCAGTGCCGCCACTGTCGTGGCCGGCAATGGTTCCGCGTGCACCAGCGGCTCGCCTTGAAAGGGGGCGGTCAGGGTCCAGGTGTCACCTTGCGCGTGCACCGGCACGCGGCCGGCGGGCAGGTCCAGGGTGACCCGGTCACCGAGGCCGAGGAGTTCTCGCGCCACATGAGCGCTCCCAAGCGAAGGATGCCCGGCGAAGCGCATTTCGGCGAGTCGCGGGTCCCGGGTGGGCGTGAAGATCCGCACGCGCAAGTTGGCGTCCGGCGCGGCTTCCGAAGGCGGCAGCAGGAAGGTCGTTTCCGACAGATTGAACTGGCGCGCCAGCGCCATCATCGCGGGCTCGTCCAGCCCGCGCGCATCCTCGAAGACGCACAGCGGATTGCCGGCGAGGGCCGAGCCTGCGCGCAGACGGTCGCCGACGAAGACGTTGACCAGACGGTACTTGTAATCGGGCATTTCCGTGTTCCCTGCTAGAACTAGGAGCCTGTGTGGGACGGACTGACTTCCGCCAGGTCGGCTTGCATTGTGACGACGACACTCCCATTCTTGCGGCCCCGATCTACGTACCGATGTGCATCGACCATTTGCTCGAACGGGTAGCAGCGATCGATAACCGGGACGAACTTACCCGCCAGGGCAAGTTCGGCGAGTTGTTGAATGTACTCGGGCCGCTCGGACGCCGGACCGGCGATGACGCTTTTGCCGCTCGTCCACGTGTGCCATGGGGCCTTCATGAGTTCAGGCAGGCTTGCCAGAATGAGAAGCAGCCGTCCACCCTTTGATAGCGCAGGTCCGCTGCGGGTGAAGGGTGCGGTGCCGGCGGTATCGACAATGACGTCGAAGAGCGCGGGGGACTTGGCAAAGTCGCACCGGGTGTAGTCGATCACCTCGTCGGCACCGATTGACCGCACCAGATCGAGATTGGCTGTACTGCAGACCCCCGTGACGTGCGCGCCAAAGTGCTTGGCAAGTTGCACCGCGGCACTGCCCACAGCGCCAGACGAGCCATTGACAAGCACGCGCTCGCCGCGGCTTAGCTGAGCCCGTTTAAAGAAATCCAGCATGGTTGAGCCACCGAACGAGAGCGCAGCTGCCTGCTCGAAGGTCAGATTGGGAGGCTTCATTGCGACAGCACCGTTTGCTGCCAGGCATTTGTACTCAGCGTGGCCACCCAGGCCTGTGCCCGAAAAGGCGAAAACCTGATCACCGACTTTGAATGATGTGACTGCGCGCCCTACAGCCTCTACCTCGCCCGAGAGTTCAGACCCCAGGATCGGCTTCCTTGGTCGGCTGATACCAAACGCCAGTCGCCCAAGCAACCCGAATCCTCGCGGCAGTTCGAGACTGCGCATCCTCCAGTCTGCGGAGCTGACAGTCGTAGCTCGGACCCGAATCAGGAGTTCGTGGTCTCCTGGCGTCGGCTTCGGTACCTCAGTCATCTCGAGGACGTCCGGTGATCCATACCTCTTGTAGGTAAATGCTTTCAAGGCTTTCCGCTTTCATGTCTGGTTCGCATGTGGTGGGACGATCTGGGTCCTGTGAAGCCCGCCTTCCCTGGCATCGAACGAGAAAAAAAGCGGCCCCGAAGGGCCGCTTTCGTGGCTGGCCGCATACTGCGGCCGGCTGCCGGACTTACATGTCCATGCCGCCCATGCCACCCATGCCGCCCATACCCATGCCGCCGCCCATGCCGCCGGCTGGCTTGTCATCCGGCATTTCCGCGACCATGGCATCGGTCGTCAGCATCAGGCCGGCGATCGAAGCCGCGTTTTGCAGCGCGGTGCGGGTTACCTTGGTCGGATCGACGACACCCATCTCGACCAGGTCGCCGTACTCGCCATTGGCGGCGTTGTAGCCGAAGTTGCCCTTGCCTTCCAGCACCTTCGCGACCACGACGCTGGCTTCGTCGCCGGCGTTGTTGACGATCTGGCGCAGCGGCTCTTCAACGGCACGCATGACGATCTTGATGCCGGCATCCTGGTCGGCATTGTCGCCCTTGACCTTGACGGCGTTACGGGCGCGCAGCAGAGCCACGCCACCACCGGCCACGATACCCTCTTCAACCGCGGCACGCGTGGCATGAAGGGCGTCTTCGACGCGGGCTTTCTTCTCTTTCATCTCGACTTCGGTG
>JBBRJB010000174.1:0-6182 GCA_038220085.1 Burkholderiales bacterium | reverse complement strand
TGGCACGGGTGGTACGGGTGGTACGGGTGGCACGGGTGGCACGGGTGGCACGGGTGGCACGGGCGGCGGCACCGAGCTGACGCCGGGACATAACGATGCCAGCCGGGTGGCTGTCAGGACCTTGCAGTCGCCCTGGCTGGACTTGAACTTTCAGGCCGCCACCGCGCACGTCAGACTCGACAGCGACTTCCGGCTCGAATCGATCGGTCTGTGCCCGACGCTGCTGTGCCTGTTGCGAGGCAATGCGCAGGTGGTTGATTCGGGTCACAACGCGGATGTCAGCTGGGGGCGCTGGGTCAACGGCAATGCCCGGACCACCGTGCTGGGCCTGCAGTCGCAGCGGCCGCTCGGCACGGACCAGGGCATGCACTACCTGGTCGGGGCGCCGACGGTTACGATGCCCACCAGCGGCACCGCCTACTATGCCATTGCCGGCGCGACCTCCCCGACCTTCGCCAGCGGCGCCGCCCCGCCTGGCGTGTTCACCGGTCAGGGACTGGTGCAGTTCGCGGCCGGCGAGGCGACCAAGGTCGGCTTCAAGGGCGACATGGTCTTCGGCTCCGGGGAGCGGTACCACCTGTTCAGCAACGGCGCACGCACCGACTCGTCCGGAAAGCTGGTCACTATCGGCGACACGGAGATCCGCATGACCGGGAGGACCACCTTCACCGGCAATATCGGTGTGGTGTCGCAGGGCAGCGCGGACCGGTTGTCCTGCGGCGGCAGCAATTGCCAGGCGAAGGTGCAAGGCGGGTTCTATGGCCCGGAAGCAGCCCGGATGGGCGTGGGCTACTCGGTTGGCAGGACCGGCGGCGGGGGCGATACAATCAACGGCGTTGCCGTACTGGATCGCAAGTAACACGGCATCGCTGAGACCGGGTGCCGGCCTGCATGCAACGCCCGGCTCTCCCGTCTGCTAACCCACGTCGATTGGATTCCGTTGGCCCGTTCCACTACTGCCCATTTCGCTCCGACCGAACTCGACAACAATCGCCTCGCAAATCTCTGCGGCGCTGTCGACCAGAATCTGCGCCTGATCGAAACAAACTTTGAAGTCCGCATCTCCCGCCGCGGGGAAAGCTTCACCATCGAAGGTGAAGGCGAAGCACCGCAGCAGGCCGCTGCCCTATTGCAGCGCTTCTACAAGGCCGCCTCCGCGCCGCTGTCCCGGGAAGACATCCAATTGACCGCGATCGAAATGAAGAACTCGGCGAAGTCCAGCAACGGCAACGGCAAGCCCGCCACCCCATCCGGGGTCGATGCGGACGGTGCCGTCGGCGATGCCGCGGACATTCCCACCCTTCGGACCCGCAAGGCAGACCTGCAAGGCCGCTCCCCTCACCAGCACGATTACCTGCGCAAGATACTCGGCCACGACATCACCTTCGGAATCGGACCGGCGGGGACCGGAAAGACCTTCCTGGCCGTCGCCTGCGCAGCCGATGCCCTGGAACGCGACACGGTGCAACGGATCATCCTGACCAGGCCTGCAGTGGAAGCGGGCGAGCGCCTCGGTTTCCTGCCCGGCGACCTGAGTCAGAAGGTCGATCCGTATCTTCGTCCGCTCTATGACGCTCTCAACGACCTGATCGGCTACGAACGTGTCGCCAAGCTGTTCGAGCGCCAGTCCATAGAAATCGCTCCCCTGGCGTACATGCGCGGCCGCACCCTGACCAATTCCTTCATCATTCTGGACGAAGCCCAGAACACGACGCCGGAGCAGATGAAGATGTTCCTGACTCGGATCGGATTCGGCTCCAGGGCCGTGATCACCGGCGACGTCACACAGATCGACTTACCCAAGCACCAGCCGAGCGGCCTGGTGCAGGCCGAGCGCATCCTGCGCAAGGTCCGGGGCATCGCGTTCACCCACTTCGACAGCGGCGACGTGGTGCGGCATCCGCTGGTCGCACGGATCGTCGATGCTTACGAGCGCCACGCCAAGCCGGCGGCCGACAAGCACTAGCTGGCACCAGCACGCCTCGACGCACCCCGATAGCCTCCCCGGCGCCGATGCCCCACCTGTCGCTGCAGATCCAGATCACGCCCGAAGCCGGCCGCCTGCCGGCAGACCGGCGCCAGTTGCGGCGCTGGGTAAGCGCCGCATTGGCCGCCGACGCCCGGCTGGTGCTGCGTTTCGTCGGTGAAGCGGAGGGCCGTTCGCTGAACCGGCAGTTCCGGGGGCGCAACCGGTCCACCAACGTGCTGACTTTCGACTATGAGACCAGCCCCCCGGCGAGCGCCGACATCGTCGTCTGCATGCCGGTGGTACGGGTCGAAGCGCGCGAACAGCGAAAGACGCTGAAGGCGCACCTCGCCCACCTGGTCGTGCACGGTGTGCTGCACGCCCAAGGCCACGATCACCAGCGCAACGACGAAGCCGACCGCATGGAAGCCACTGAAATCGCGATCCTGAAGCGCTTCGGAATCAGCGATCCGTATGCCTGAGCGCCGGCCGGGCCAGCCAAAGTCAGCGCATCGCCTGGGCCGTGGCTGGCGCGCACTCGTGCTGGCGCTGTCGCTCGGTCTCCTGCATGCAGTCAGTTTCGCCCCGTGGGGCGCCTGGTGGGCGCAACTTCTCGTGCTCGGCGGCTTCGCGGCGCTTATCCGCACCGTCGCCCGCGCGGTCAGCGCCGGTTCGGCCCGTCCGGTATCGGTGGCTGCCGTGGGCATGGCATTCGGCTTCGGCTGGTTCGTCGCCGGCGTGGGCTGGCTTTACATCAGCATGCATACCTACGGCCTGATGCCCGCGCCACTGGCGCTGCTGGCGCTGGTGCTGTTTGCGCTGTATCTCGCCCTGTTCCCGGCCGCAGCCGCCTGGTTTACGGCCCGAGCCTCGTCCGCCGACTCCGGTGCCACGTTCGCCCACTCCAAGGCCCGTTCGGACCTGCGCTTCGCCCTTGCCTTCGCCGCGTCCTTTACCGCCGTCGAACTCGCGCGCGGCAGCCTGTTCACCGGGTTCTCCTGGCTGGCCGTAGGTTATGCCCAGGTCGATGGCCCGCTGGCAGGCTACGCGCCGATTGCCGGCAGTTACGGCGTCGGCTTCGCCGCCTGCCTGACCGCTGGCCTCCTGGCCTGCCTGTTCACCCCTCGCGGCAACGCAGCGCCGGCCTCGCGCCTCGCGTCGGTCGCCCTGGTGGCCACCCTGGTGGTCACCGGCACGGGCCTGATATTCGTGCCCTGGAGCAAACCTGCCGGCGAGCCGCTGAGCATCCGCCTGCTTCAGGGCAACGTGCCACAACAATTGAAGTTCGATCCCGGCGTCGCGCGCCAGACCATGCAGCGATACCTGGAGCTGATCGAGGCCGAGCCTGCCGACCTGATCGTGTTGCCGGAAACCGCATGGACCGTGCCCTGGGCGTCCACCCCGGCTGTCCTGGCGCAACGCATGGCGCAATTCGTGCGCACAACCGGCTCGGCCGTGGCGATCGGCCTGCCGCGGACCACCACCTCGGCGGCGGGCGAGACGACGGTGTTCAACAGCGTGCTGTTGTTCGACCGGGCGGTCTTCGGCACGAGCGCCACCGCGGCGCCGCCGCGCTATGACAAGCATCACCTGGTGCCCTTCGGGGAGTTCGTGCCATGGGGATTCCGCTGGTTCGTCGACCTCATGACCATCCCCCTGGGCGACTTCGGCCGCGGCAGGCTGGACCAGCAACCGATGGCGGTCGGCGGCCAGAGAATCGCCTTCAACATCTGCTACGAGGATGCCTTCGGCGAAGAGCTGCTCCCGTCGCTGCACGGCCCTGACGGCGCGACGATTCTCGCCAACGTCAGCAATATCGCCTGGTTCGGCGATTCCCATGCGCTCCCTCAGCATCTGCAGATCGCGCGCATGCGCACCCTGGAAACAGCCAGGCCGATGATTCGCGCCACCAACACCGGGGTCACGGCGGCGATCGATTACGACGCCCGGGTGCTGCAGGCCTTGCCCGCCTACCAGCTCGGGTCCCTCACCGTGCGGGTGCAGGGACGCAGCGGCCTGACGCCCTATGCCCGCACCGGCAATTGGCTGATCCTCGCGCTGTCGCTCATCACGATGCTGGCGGTAATGGCGGGGCGCCGCAAACCCGCTAAAATAATCGGTTGACACTGCGTCGCCGCGACCAATCCACTGCCCGGCTCAGGGCGCCGGATGCCCGGGGCCGGGTCCAGCCGATCCTGGATCCACTTGCACCCTGCCCCGTTCTCCCCTACGTTCGCCAGGTGACCTCCTCGTTCTCATGCTGACTTTTCAACAGATCATCCTGCGCCTGCAGGAGTACTGGGACACACAGGGCTGCGCCCTGCTCCAACCCTACGACATGGAAGTGGGCGCCGGCACCTTCCATCCCGCGACCTTTCTGCGGTCGATCGGCCCGGAGCCCTGGCGGGCGGCCTATGTTCAGCCGTCGCGCCGTCCCAAGGACGGTCGCTACGGCGAAAACCCGAACCGGCTGCAGCACTACTACCAGTACCAGGTCGTGCTCAAGCCCTCCCCGCCGGATATCCTCGAGCGCTATCTCGATTCGCTGCGCGTCCTCGGTATCGACACCGGGCAGAACGACATCCGCTTCGTCGAGGACGACTGGGAGTCCCCCACCCTGGGCGCCTGGGGTCTGGGCTGGGAGGTGTGGCTCAACGGCATGGAGGTGACCCAGTTCACCTACTTCCAGGAAGTCGGTTCCCTGAAATGCCTGCCGACCACCGGCGAGATCACCTACGGACTGGAGAGACTGGCGATGTACCTGCAGCGGGTCGAGAGCATCTTCGACCTCCAGTGGGCACCGGGCATCACGTACCGGGACGTGTTCCACCAGAACGAAGTCGAGCAGTCGACCTACAACTTCGAGCAGGCGGATACCGACATGCTGTTTGCCCATTTCAAGGACTACGAAGCCGAGGCGAGACGCCTGATCGAGGCCCGGCTCGCGTTGCCTGCCTACGAGATGGTCATGAAGTGCTCCCACAGCTTCAATCTGCTGGACGCGCGCGGCGCGATCTCGGTCACCGAGCGCGCCGCCTATATGGGCCGGGTCCGGGCACTCGCCCGGCTCGTTGCGCAGTCCTACTACGACTCCCGTGAACGACTCGGCTTCCCGATGATGTCGGCGCAAGCCCGGGCCGCACTGGGCGGCGACCGATGAAGACGGCCATGCAACCGGGCGCAGAAACCCTGCTGGTCGAACTCTTCACCGAGGAGCTCCCGCCACGCGCCCTGCAGCGCCTCGCCGAGGCTTTCGCCGGCGCCATCTTCAGCCAACTCCAGGCGCACGGCTTGACGGCCCCCGACTCGGCGGCGGAGATTTTCTGCACCCCGCGGCGGCTGGCCGTCAGCATGCCAGGCGTACCGTCCACCGCGGCGGCCCGCGAGGTGCAAGTCAAGGGGCCATCGATAGCGGTGGCGCTGGACGCCCAGAGCCAGCCGACCATGGCCCTGCGCAAGTGGGCCGAGAAACAGGGGGCGCCCCTCGATGCGCTCGCCCGCGCAAGCGACGGCAAGCAGGAATGCTTCTACTACCGCTCGATGGTCGCAGGCAAGTCGCTTGCCGGCGTCATTCAATCAGTGATCGCACAGGCGATCGGGCGGCTGCCGATTCCCAAGCTGATGAGCTACCAGCTCGACGACGGCGCCACCACGGTCAGCTTCGTGAGACCGGCGCATCGCCTGGTCGTGCTTCACGGCGGCCAGGTACTGCCTTGCGAGGTGCTGGGCCTCGCGGCCGACCGTCTCACCGAAGGCCACCGCTTCCAGTCCGACGGGCCGATCCGGATCGAATCCGCCGCCAACTACCCGGCGCAGTTGCATGACCAAGGCCGGGTCGTCGCCTCCTTCGACAAGCGACGCGACCTGATCGCCGCCGCCCTGAACCACCAATGCCAGGCCCTGGGCGCCACTCTCGCCAGCAACGGCGCAGAGCAGGCGGCGGTCGACGCCCTGCTGGACGAGGTCACGGCACTGGTGGAATGGCCCGCAGTCTACGTCGGACGCTTCGAGGACAGTGTCCTGCAGGTGCCGCAGGAATGCCTGATCCTCACCATGCGGACCAACCAGAAATACGTCCCGCTGTTCGACGCCGAAGGACGCCTGCTCCCTAGCTTCCTGATCGTCTCGAACATGGAAGTCGCTGATCCATCGTCGATCATCGACGGCAACGAGCGGGTCGTGAGGCCTCGTCTGGCGGACGCCCGGTTCTTCTACG
>JBBRJB010000173.1:0-6199 GCA_038220085.1 Burkholderiales bacterium | reverse complement strand
CTCGAAAGCCTGCGCGAGGAAACGCTCGCCGCGCGTCGTGACGGATTCACCGCCAAGGCGGTGATCCACCCGAAGCATGTCGACATCGTGAACCAGGCACTGTCGCCGGATGCCGCCGATATCGAATGGGCAGAACGCGTGATTGCCGCGTTCGCCGCCGATCCCGACGCCGGCGTGGTCAGGATAGACGGCCGGATGGTGGACAAACCGCATCTGGTGAAGGCACAGCGGATTCTCGCCGTCGGTTGAGCGATCACCTTGAAAGCAAGGACAGCGCCCGGCCAGTCCATCGGAATCCTGCTGTGCGGCGACAACACGACAGGAGTGGAATTCGGCTGAGTCTGGCTCAGCCTTTCTCGGCGACCCAGACCCGGCCAAGTACCTCGGCCCGATCGATCGCTTCCTCGCGCGTGGCAAAGCGCAGATCCTCCGGTGCGATGACCCGGTAGTCGTCGGTGACGTCATTGGTGTCGACATCGTCGCGATCGTCGCGGATGGTGGCCGAGGGCATCCAGCCGTCATCGCGCTGAATGGCGTCGGTTTTGACGATGTAACCGTTCAGGCTGAACGTGGCCACGGCGTATCTCCGTTGGTAGGGTTCTCCGATCGACAGGATCGTTGCGCGATCGACCCCATCGGCGATCGACCCCATCGATTTTGTCGCAAACACCATACCCGGTCCGGCGCCGGTCAGGTCAGCGCGCGCCGGCCACGGCGCTTTCAACCCGCCGGACCAGCAGGTCGATCTCGCCCAGGTCTATTGAGGTCAGCCGCGGACCCGGCTGGCGCATGGTCGCATGCCGGATCGCGCCACGGCGGCGCAGTATCTCCTTGCGCACGCCCACGCCCCACTGCGCCTGGTTTTCATAGCTCAGCAAGGGAAGGTAGCGATCGAAGAGGTCATGTGCGGCATCGACCTTCCCGTCACGATACAGGCGGTACACCCCGGAAAGCATCTCCGGATGTGAGAACCCCGCCATCGGGCCATCGATGCCCCGGCCGAGTTCGAGCGGCAGGTAGACGGCGTTGTTTCCAGTCAGGATGGCGATGCGCCGCTTGCCTTTCTCGCGCAAGCGGGTGATCTTGCCCAGGCTCGGCAGGTCCTCCTCCTTGAGCACATGGATCTGGGGATAACGGTCCACGAGCGCCAGCACGGTGTCCACCGACATCCACACGCCGCTTGAGAACGGGAAATCCTGAAGGACCGTGGGCACGTTTCCGATTTCCTTGAAGACGACATCGAACCAGGCGAGGAGCGCCTCCTCCGTGCGAAGGCCCGCCGAGGGGGCAATCATCACGCCAGCGGCACCTCGATCCATCACCCTGGCGGTCAGGTCCCGCATCTGAGCGACGCTGGGGTTGCTGACGCCGACGATCACCGGCTTGCCGGCTGCCCGTCCGATGAAGCGCGTGGCGACCGCCACCGCCTCCTCTTCGGTCAGCTTCGCGGCCTCGCCCGCCACTCCGAGCACGGTCATGCCATCGGCGCCGTGCTTCAGGTAGAAATCGCACAGCGTATCCACGCTGTCCAGATCGATCTCGCCGGTATCGCGAAAAGGTGTTTGGGCGACGATGTAAACGCCCTTCGACTGTTCGAGCATTGTCTGCAATCTCCCTCGATTCAAAGTAATCCGGATAATCGGACCAAAGAGGCCCGATCAGAGTTTCCTGATGTGCATGCCGCCATCGACGTGAACCGCTTGGCCGGTGCTGAAAGGCAGGTGTCCCAGCGCGAGCGTCGCGACAGTGGCGCCGACGTCCGCGGGCTCGCCCCAGCGCGCGATCGGCGTCAGACCCCCGGCAATCAGCGCATCGTAGCGCTGCGCCGCCGGCGCCGTCATGTCGGTGCGGATGATTCCAGGCCGGACCTCGTAGGTGCATATGCCGGCCTCGGCCAGGCGCAGCGCGAACAGCTGCGACATCATCGACAGCCCTGCCTTCGACAGGCAGTACTCGGCCCGGTCGGTCGCGGGAATACAGGCATTGATGCTGGAGATCGTGATCACGCTTCGGTGCGGCTGCGCACTGCCCGGGGCCGGCGCCTGCATGAGCATCTGCCTGGCTACGCTTTGCGTCAGGAAGAAGGTGCCGCGCAGGTTGATGTCCATTACCCGATCAAAACTGGCCGGGGAGACATCGAGCAGGTCGCCTCGAACCTGGACCTGAACGCCGGCGTTGTTGACAAGGCAATCCAGGGCGCCGAAGGCCGCGACGATCTCCTGCGCCACCGCGGGACTCTTTTCGATGGCAGCCAGGTCGAAGGCAATGAATTTCACCCCGCCTGCGCCCGCGGACAGTCGCTCGACGACCCGCTCGACCTGATCGTCGCGATGTATGTCCAGCAGCACCAGGTCAAAACCCGCGTCGGCGAGCGCCAGGGCGATGCCCAGCCCGATGCCCCGGCCTGCGCCGGTGACGGCCGCGACCGGTCTACGCTGAGGATCCGGGGGCATGGATTGCATGATGGCATCTTTCAGGGAGGGCCCGCCGCCGGTTTCCGGCTTTGCAGATGACGGCGCGTCGTGAGATAGTGTAACGAGTGACAGGACTGGACAGCCGCCGTGACCACCAAGCCGCCGCCGATCAATGCCCGGCTCGCCAGGCGCGCAGCGCTGAAATGGGTGGGCGCCACCCTCGCCTTGTCGGACCTCGGCGGCGCCTCAGCGGCGGCGGCGCCGGCCGCAACAGCAGGTGCCATCCCCCGAATCGGCCCGAGGCCGGATGAGACTGCCATGAAGATGAACACCCGCCCCATCCCCTCCAGCGGCGAGTTGCTGCCCGTCGTGGGGTGCGGCACTTATGTGGGCTTCGACGTGGAACCCGGCCCGCCCGCCTACCGCGAACTGCCGGCGGTGCTGCAGGCGCTGTTCGATGCCGGGGGATCGATGATCGATTCGTCACCCATGTACGGACGCGCCGAATCGACGGTCGGGGAACTACTCGATGCCACGAAGGCCCGCCCCCAGGCATTTCTTGCGACCAAGGTCTGGACCAGCTCCGCCGAGCAGGGGATCGATCAGATGAAGCAATCGATGAATCGGCTCCGGGTCAGGCAGATCGACCTGATGCAGATCCACAACCTGGTCGACTGGCGCGCGCACCTGCCGACGCTCCATGCCTGGAAGCAGGCGGGTACGATCCGCTACCTCGGTGTTTCCCACTACACGCCCAGCGCGTACCCGCAGCTGGAAGCCGTCATGCGCAGCCACGCCCTCGATTTCGTGCAGCTGAATTATTCCGTCGACGAGCGCGACGCGGAGGCGAGGCTGTTGCCCCTGGCGGCGGACCTCGGCGTCGGCATCATCGTCAACCGGCCCTTCGGCGGCGGCGGCCTGCTGTCGAAGCTGCGCGCACGGCCCCTGCCCGACTGGGCACCGGAAATCGGTTGCACCAGCTGGGCGCAGCTTCTCTTGAAGTTCGTGCTGGCGCACCCTGCCGTCACCTGCGCCATTCCCGGCACCGGCAAGGCCGCGCACATGGCGGACAACGCTGCCGCCGGCGTCGGCGTCATGCCGGACCTGGACCTGCGCCAGCGCATCGCCGCGACGTGGCAATGATCGCTGCCGGCCCGATGCGCTGCCGGCCCTTGCGCCGCTAGCCCTTGCGCTGGACCGGTTCGCCGATCGCTGCGTTCTTCTTCGCCATCGCCTGCTCGACATCCTCCAGGGAACGGATATCGCGGTAGACCGAGGCGAGCGCGCCGCGGTCGAGCAACAGGCTTGCGATGTCGAGCGCGGCCGGCCGGTAGAAGGTTTCGATCGTCCAGTCCAGCGGCGTGTGACTGGTGGTGCAACCCTTGTTGGCATCGGCGCCACGTTGCAGGAGTTCACGCACCGCGTCCTCGCTGCCGGCAGAGATGGCGGCGCACAGTGGCGTCGCGCTGCCCTTGGTATCGCCCTGGCTCCAGGCCTGGGGTTCGTTGACCCCGACCTGCCCGGAGCGGATGAGCCCCATCAGCGGTTCGGTCTTGCCTTTCACGGCCAGGTGGGCGATCGGTTCGAGCGAGGTGCAGGCAGACAGCAGGAGCGCCGCGCCCAGCAGCGGCAGTGCAGCGCGCCTCTTGGCCGGCAGCCGTCGCTCAGGTAAGAAGATGTTCATCAGGACAGCCTAGCCAGGATCGGCCGGCGCCACCGCCCCTGCCGGAGCAACCGGCGACTGCGCCGGACGGGCGGTCTGTCAGCCGGGTGCGGACCGCCCGGCGACGACCTCATAGTAGACTTCCCGCCAGGCGTCGCAGCGGCCTCGGATGGATCCTTTCGGGTTCGCGGAACCGGCGTACCGATGATATGAACGACGCTCTCGCCAGCCCCCCTGCCACTTCGCGCCTCAACAAGCGGATGGCCCAGCTCGGCCTGTGCTCGCGTCGCGAGGCCGATGCCTGGATCGCGCAAGGATGGGTCAGGGTCAACGGCACGGTCGCGCCGATGGGCCTGCAGGTCGCCAATGACGACCGGATCGAGATCGACCGCCGGGCGCGGGGAGAGCAGGCGACACTGGTCACGATCCTGCTCAACAAGCCGATCGGTTATGTCAGCGGGCAGGCTGAAGACGGGCACCAGCCGGCGGTTTCGCTGATCGGGGCGGCCAGCCGATGGCGCGACGATACTTTCCCGCACCGCTTTCAGCCCGGCCAGCTGAAGAACCTGGCGCCGGCGGGACGGCTCGACATCGACTCGACCGGACTGCTGGTGCTGACGCAGGACGGACGCGTGGCGCGCCAGTTGATCGGCAACCAGTCGACGATGACCAAGGAATACCTGGTGCGGGTCAGCTTCGAGGGCATCGTCAACGATGTCCAGTCGCACTTCCAGGCATCGCAGCTGGCAAGGCTGCGGTACGGCCTGTCGCTGGACGGGGAAGCGCTGCAGCCGGCGCAGGTGCAATGGCAGAACCCCGAGCAGCTGCGCTTCGTGCTCACCCAGGGGAGGAAGCGCCAATTGCGGCGCATGTGCGAGACGGTGGGACTGAAGGTCGTGGGCCTGAAGCGGATTCGCATCGGCCGGGTGATGCTGGGCAACCTTCCGCTGGGGCAGTGGCGCTTTCTCGGCCCGGACGAGCGCTTCTGAGGGTCATTCGCGCGTGAAAGCGCAGGCAACCGAGCCCAGCGGGCCGTAGTCGACATGGAAGGTGTCGCCGGCCCTGGCGGCGACCGGGCGGGTGAACGAGCCCGCCAGCACCACCTGTCCCGCCTCCAGCGTGGTGTCGAATGCCGCCAGCCGGTTGGCCAGCCACACGATTCCCATCGCCGGATGTCCCATGACGCCGGCGGCCAGTCCGGTTTCCTCGATCTGCGCATTGCGATAGAGCATGGCACCGACCCAGCGCAGGTCAACCTCGTCCGGCTTGACCGGTCGACCTCCCAGGATCACGGCGCCGCAGGCGGCGTTGTCCGCGATGTTGTCGACGATCGTGCGGGGATAGCAGCTGCGGCCATCGATCAGTTCGAGCGCCGGGGTCACGAACTCGGTGGCCCTGAGCACGTCGTAGACGGTCACGCCGGGCCCTCTCAAGGGTGCGCCCAGCACGAATGCCAGTTCCACCTCGATACGCGGGATGATGAAACGGGAAATCGGCAGGGTGTCCCCATCCGCATAGAACATGTCGTCGAGCAGGTGACCGAAGTCCGGCTCGGCGATGCCGGCGCTGGCCTGCATCGCCTTGGAGGTGAGCCCGATCTTGTGGCCACGCAGGACCGCCCCCGCCGCCCGGCGGGTGCCGATCGCCTCCAGCTGGATGGCATAGGCATCGTCGATGTCCATGCCGGGATAGGTCTTGGCCAGCTGCACCACCGGGGACACGTTGCGCTCCGCCTCCAGCAACTGGCGCGCGGCCTCCTGGTGCTGGGATGGCGTCAGCGTCGTCATTGCTCGTCCGCCACCGGATTCTTCAGCACGCCGACTCCGCTGACCTCGACCTCGACCTCGTCGCCGGGAACGAGGAATCGCGGCGGCTCGAAACGCACGCCGGCGCCCGTCGGCGTGCCGGTGGCGATCACGTCGCCCGCCACCAGCGTGGTCCAGGTGGAGATGTAGCTGATCAGGGTGGCGAAAGGAAACATCAGCCGCGCAGTGGAATCATGCTGGCGCTGTTCGCCGTTGACCCGGGTCTGCACGGTCAGCGCGCCCATGTCAGTGAACTGGTCCGCAGTCACCAGCCACGGGCCGATCGCCCCGCTCGCATCCCAGTTCTTGCCCTGGGT
>JBBRJB010000172.1:0-6199 GCA_038220085.1 Burkholderiales bacterium | reverse complement strand
CGTCGCTGCTGGCGCAGCCTTGCCTGATACTCCAGCCAGCGCAGTTCCTCGGCGGGATCCACGCCCACGTTGCTATCGCTGCCGATCGCCAGGGCGCCGCCCAGCCGCCACCAGCGCTCGATGTCGAAGAGGCCGTCGCCGAGGTTGGCTTCGGTGGTGGTGCAGATGCAGATGACCGCATTGCGGGCGCGCGCGAGTTGCAATTCCGACGCCGTCGCGTGGGTCGCATGCACCAGCACCCAGCTGGCGTCGATTGCGGCATTGGCACACAGCCAGTCGATCGGGGTGGTGCCGAGGTGCTCGCGTGCGGCAGAGACCTCGGCCGCCTGCTCGCTGATGTGGATGTGGACCGGACAGCCTGGGACGATGGCGTCGCGAAGCGCGAGCGCTTCCTGAAGGTCGGCAGCGCTGAGCGCGCGCAGCGAGTGCGGCGCAATCCCCACCGACAAGTGCGGATGACGGGCCATGCTGGCGGTCAAGCCCTGCAGCAGCAGGCCGTAGGCATCGAGATCGAGGGCGAAGCCTTGCTGTCGCTCCGACAGCGGACTGCCGTCGAGTCCGCCGCGCCGGTACAGCACCGGCAGCAGCAGCAGGCGCAATCCGGCCTCGGCGGCAGCCCGACACAATGCCTCGGCGGTCTCGTCGGCGCTGCTGCCACCGAGCCGGTGGGCGTAATGGAACTCCGCGACCGACGTATAGCCGCGCGTGCGCAGGTCACGATAGAGTTGCAGCGCCGTCTCGTACAGGGATCCGGCGTCCAGGTTCTGCACGGCCTGGTACATGCGTTCGCGCCAGGTCCAGAAACTGTCGGACGATTGGCCGCTGGCGCGCTCGGTGAGTCCCGCGATGCCACGCTGGAAGGCGTGGCAGTGGGCGTTGGGCATCCCCGGGATCAGCAGGTCGGCCGTTTCGCTGGCAGCGGGCGCGCTGCCGGGCGTCACTGATCGGATCATTCCGGCGTCGTCGATGGCGACGGTGGCGGATTCGAGCCAACCCTTGTCGGTCATCAGGAAGCGGGCATGCAGTGACTTCATCGGGGCGGGCACGGCCAGTGGCGGAGGCATCGAGTCATTTTCCGACAAATATGCCAGACTTCGTCAAGTGGAGTTCAAACAGGGGTTGCATGCAGGTCGACCTGATCGTCGAGAATTGCGGACTCGCAACCATGACCGGCGCACAGTACGGGGCGGTGGCGGACGGCCTGGTCGCGGTCCGCAGCGGGCGGATAGCATGGGTCGGCGCCCGCGCCGAGGCGCCCGCCTTCGATTGTGTCGACCGCATCGACGGCGGGGGCGGCTGGCTGACGCCGGGGCTGGTGGACTGCCATACCCACCTGGTCTACGGCGGCAACCGCTCGGCCGAGTTCGAGTTGCGGCTGCAGGGCGCAAGTTACGAGGAGATCGCCCAGGCAGGGGGCGGCATCGTGGCGACGGTTGCGGCCACCCGTGCGGCCAGCGAGGCGGAACTGCTGCGTTCTGCGCGCACCCGCCTGGCCGCGCTGGTCTCCCAGGGGGTCACCACCGTGGAGATCAAGTCCGGCTACGGGCTCGATACCGCGAACGAACTGAAAATGCTGCGGGTGGCCCGCCGTCTTGGCGAGGGCGAGACGGATACGACCCGGGTGCAGACCACGCTGCTCGCTGCCCATGCCCTGCCGCCGGAATTCGCCGGCCGTGCGGACGAATACGTCGACGAGGTCTGCCAGGCGATGATCCCGGCCGCGGTCGCTGCCGGTCTTGCCGATGCGGTGGATGCGTTCTGCGAGGGCATCGGCTTTTCGCCGGCGCAGTGCGCTCGCATCTTCGAAGCCGCTCGCGCCCAGGGCCTGCCGGTCAAGCTGCATGCCGATCAGTTGTCCGATCTCGGGGGCGCTGCGCTGGCCGCCCGCTACGGCGCACTGTCGGCAGACCATCTCGAGTATGCCGACGAGGCGGGGATCGCCGATCTCGCGTCAGCGGGAACAGTGGCGGTGTTGCTGCCGGGCGCCTTCTACTGTCTTCGTGAAACCCGCTTGCCGCCGGTGGCAGCGTTGCGGCGCCACGGAGTACCGATCGCGCTGGCGACCGACTGCAATCCCGGTTCGTCGCCACTGGTGTCGCCGCTGACCGCGATGAGCATGGCTTGCACCCTGTTTCGCCTGACCCCGGAAGAGGCGCTTGCCGGGTTCACCGTAAATGCAGCGGCCGCTCTCGGGCTCGGCGGCCAGATCGGTCGGATCGCGACCGGCCTGCGGGCGGAACTTGCCCTCTGGGACGTCGAGCGCCCCGCTGAGCTTGCCTACATGATCGGTGCCAATCCGCTGGTGACCGTCATCCGACCCGGGATCGAACGATGAGAGAAGACATGGGCTACCGGACGATGGAGGGTCGGCTGCCAAAGAAGGCGATGGCGCTGGTGCTGGCCGGCGGCCGTGGCAGCCGGCTCAAGCAACTCACCGACATCCGCTGCAAGCCGGCGGTCTACTTCGGCGGCAAGTTCCGGATCGTCGACTTCGCGCTGTCGAACTGCATGAACTCCGGCATGCGCCGTATCGGCGTGCTGACGCAGTACAAGTCGCACAGCCTGCTGCGGCATCTGCAGCGTGGATGGGGGTTCCTGAAGTCGGAGATGAACGAATTCATCGACCTGATACCGGCGCAGCAGCGTATCGACGACCACTCGTGGTACCGCGGCACCGCCGATGCGGTTTTCCAGAGCGTCGACATCGTGCGTGCGAACCGGCCCGAATACGTGGTGGTGCTGGCGGGCGATCACATCTACAAGATGGATTACGCCCGGATGCTGGCCGATCATGTCGAGAGTGCCGCGCCCTGCACGGTTGCCTGCATCGAGGTGTCACGGGCGGAGGCCAGCGACTTCGGCGTCATCGCCGCCGACGAGAACCGCCGCGTCACCGCCTTCGTCGAAAAGCCGGCCGATCCGCCGCACATGCCCGGGAAGCCGGACCGCTCGCTGGTGTCGATGGGCGTCTATATCTTCTCGGCCGACTTCCTGTATGACGCCCTGCATCAGGACATGATGGATCCGGAGTCCAATCACGACTTCGGCAAGGACGTGCTGCCGCGCGCGGTCAAGGCCGGCTATGTCCTCGCCCACCCCTTCGAGATGAGTTGCGTGTTCAATCGGCCCGGCACGACGCATTACTGGCGTGATGTCGGTACGGTGGACGCCTACTGGGAGGCCAACATCGACCTGACGGCGACCACGCCGGAGCTGAATCTGTATGACCGGGACTGGCCGATCTGGACGTTCCAGGAGCAGCTTCCGCCGGCCAAGTTCGTTCACAACGCCGGGGATCGGCGCGGCATGGCCCTCGAGTCGACCGTGTCAGGCGGTTGCATCATCTCCGGCCAGTTGAACCGCTCGCTGCTGTTCTCGAGTTGCCGGGTCCACTCCTACTCGAAAGTGGACTGGTCCGTGCTTCTGCCGGAAGTTGAAGTGGGCCGGCATGCGCGACTGACGCGGACGATCGTCGATCACCGGTGCCGCATCCCGGACGGACTGGTGGTCGGCGAGGATCCCGAGGAGGATGCACGCCGGTTCCATCGCAGCCGCAATGGCGTGACCCTGATCACCCGCTCGATGCTGGAAAGCCTTTGAGGGTCCTGCATGCGGCCGCGGAAGTCTTTCCGCTACTGAAGACCGGGGGCCTCGCGGACGTTGTCGGCGCCTTGCCGCCGGTGCTTCGGTCCCAGGGTGTGGACGTCCGGCTGGTGTTGCCTGGGTTTCCGTCGATTCGCGAGGGCGTGCGCGAGCAGCAGGCCCTCGCCCAGGTCGGTCCCGTCTTCGGAGCGGCCAGCCTGACGGTCCGGCGGGGCCGGATGCCCGATAGCGGCCTGATGGTCTATCTCGTCGACGCGCCCTGGCTGTTCGATCGGGAGGGCAATCCCTATCTCGGGCCGGACGGCCTCGAATGGCGCGACAACTATCGCCGATTTGCCGCCTTCGGCTGGGCTGCCGCGCATCTGGCGTTCGGCGAGTTCGACGCCGACTGGCGGGCCGACATCCTGCATTGCCACGACTGGCATGCCGGGCTCGGACCGGCTTATCTCCATGCGCACCCGGCGCGCAGCGTGCGCACCGTCTTTACCGTCCACAACCTCGCCTACCAGGGCAGCTTTCCGCTGGACGAATATCGTGAGCTTGCCCTGCCCGCCTCGCTGCTCAGCGCAGAGGGGTTGGAGTTCCACGGCTACGGCAATTTCATGAAGGCGGGCCTGGTGCTGTCGGATCGGCTGACCACGGTGAGTCCTCGCTATGCCCAGGAGATCTGCACCCCGGAGTTCGGCGCGGGTCTGGACGGGGTCATCGGGGTTCGCCGTGACCGGCTGAGCGGCATTCTCAACGGCATCGACTGCCGTCAGTGGGATCCCGGCACGGACCCGCATCTCCCGGCTCGTTACAGCCGGGACGATCTCACGGGCAAGGCCCGCTGCAAGGCCGAGCAGCAGGCAGCCAGCGGGCTGACCGTGGACGCTCGCCGGCCGCTGTTCGTGATGGTCAGCCGCCTGGCCGACCAGAAGGGCAGCGATCTCATTTTGTCGGCGCTGCCGGCATTGCTGGGCCATGGCGCGCAACTCCTGGTGCTGGGCACCGGGGAGCGCCACCTCGAGGAAGCCTTCGCGGCCGCGGCACGGGCACATCCGCAGTCGGTGTTCGTGCGGCTGAACTACGACGAGCCGATGGCGCACCGGATGATTGCGGCCGCCGACGTGATCCTGGTGCCGTCCCGGTTCGAGCCTTGCGGGCTTACCCAGATGTACGGCTTGCGCTACGGCACCCTGCCCCTGGTGCGCCGGGTGGGCGGCCTCGCGGATACGGTGTCAGACGATGGCGCCGCGCAGGCCGGCGGTCCGGCAGCGACCGGGTTCCTGTTCGACCGGGCCCGCACTGCGGATCTCGAAGAGGCGATCGCGCGCTCGGTTGCAGCCTATGAGGACCCGGCCAGGTGGCGCGAGATGATTCACACCGCCATGGCTCGCAATCACTCATGGGACGAGGCGGCTGGGCACTACCGCGTGCTCTATGCGGAACTGCTCGGAAAATCTGCCCGGTAAATCCGCGCTCAGCGGGGTCGCCGGGCCGCAGGCGCGGCCACAGGCTGACTGATCGCAAGCGCCCGACGGACGGAGCGTAGTATCCGGCGAAGCCGGGTGACTGCCAGAACTGCGCGATCAAGACCCTGGTGACTTGGTAATTTCTTTGCTGACATCGAATCCTCTGGTGCTGGCTCTGGTGCTGGCCGGTCGGCGACAGGCCACCCGCCTTACCCATTGACATGGGTATGATCTATCATTATTCCAATTAATGATTTGTATGGATACTATTTGCAGATTGAATAGATTATTCAGCCCACGCGACACGAAATGAATTTCCTCACCCTCGACCTGAACCTGCTGCGGGTATTCGACGAAGTCATGGCCGAGCGCAACCTGACCCGCGCGGCCCGCAATCTCGCCATCACCCAACCGGCAGCGAGCAATGCCCTGCGCCGCCTCAGGGATGCTCTGGGCGATGAACTGGTGACTCGCGCCGGCTATGGCGTCATGCCGACCCCGTTCGCCCTGTCGATCTGGCCCGCGGTCCGGGAGGCGCTCGCCGGCCTGCGGGCTGCCATCGCCCCGATCGATTTCGATCCCTCCACCACCCGCAGCACTTTCGTGGTGGCCATGGCCGACGCCACCGCAGCGATCATCATCCCGCGCCTGCTCAAGACGCTGGAGACAGAGGCCCCCCGGGCTTCGATGCGGGTGCGGCCCCTGACCACCCGCGACCCGAGGATCCTGCTGGAAGGTGACGACCTCCACATGGCGGTGGGCTACTTCCCCGCGGTGATCGCGGCGATCACCCTCGGCGAGATGCAAGAGGACACCTCGGACACCTTCGGTCATGCGCCGGTGTACAGCGGCCGGTACGTCTGCGCCATGCGCCAGGATCATCCGCTGGCGGGTGCGCCGATTTCGCTGGATGCCTATTGCGGCGCGCGTCATCTGCTGGTCAGCTTTTCCGGGCGGCCTTTCGGCTTCGTGGATGAGGCCTTGGCGGTTATCAAGCGGTCGCGCCGGATCGTGCTCACGGTCAACCAGTTCTTCACCGCCGCCCAAGTGGTGGCGAACTCCGACCTGCTCACCATACTGCCGCGGGATTTCATACCGTCCACCGGCATTGCCGACAAGCTCGCATGGCAGCCACTGCCGGT
>JBBRJB010000171.1:0-6208 GCA_038220085.1 Burkholderiales bacterium | reverse complement strand
CTGCTTGGGTCTACGGGCGTGTGCAGTCGGCCGGGTCCGGCAGCGCCGGCGGCCGGCGGCCCGGCCTGGCCGGGAGGGCCGCGGCCCTGGCCGCGGTCGTCATCAGCGGCTGGCAACTGGCACAGATCGAGACAGTGACATCGCCCGGCGCTGCCGCGCAAGCCGAGCGCGAAGCCGGACTCGCACCGGTCTCCACTGCGGCCGCGCAATGGCAGCGCTGGTCACCCGAGCGCGTCTCCGAGGCCCTGGCGCAGGGCCGCCCGGTCCTGGTGGATTTCACCGCGGCCTGGTGCATCAGTTGCCAGGCCAACAAGAAACTGGTGCTCGAGCGGGAATCGGTCCGCCGCGCGTTCGACACCGGCAACGTTGCGCTGCTGCGGGCCGACTGGACCAGCCGTGATCCGGCGATCACGGCTGAACTGGCGCGCTTCGGGCGCAACGGCGTGCCGCTCTACCTGGTCTACACCTCGCCTTCGCAACCGCCGCAGATCCTGCCGGAATTACTGACGGTGGACATCGTGCTGGCCGCGCTGGCGATGTCCGCACGCTGAGACCCGCCTGGTCTTCGGCCCGGGCGTATCACCTCGGCTTACCCATCACCAGCGGTGTCAGCGCAGGCCGAGCACGTCGTCCATATCGAACAGGCCGCTGCTGCGGGCGACCAGGAAGCGGGCGGCGCGCAGGCTGCCCTGAGCGTAGTTGGCGCGGCTTGACGAGCGGTGGGTGATTTCGATTCGTTCGCCGGTACCGGCAAACATCACGGTGTGTTCGCCCACGATGTCGCCGCCGCGGATGGCGCTGAAGCCGATGGTTCCCGGCAAGCGCGCTCCGGTGTGGCCATGTCGCCCGTGGACGGCGATATCGGCGAGCCGCCGGCCCTGGGCCTCGGCAATGACCTCACCCATCTTGAGTGCCGTGCCCGACGGGGCGTCGACCTTGTCGCGGTGATGCGATTCGAATACCTCGATGTCGCAATCGGCAGCCAGCGCGCGGGTCGCCATGGCGATCAGCTTCATCGCGACGTTGACCCCGACGCTCATGTTCGGCGACATCACGATGGCAAGCTCCGATGCTGCATCCCGGATCATCGTCTGCTCGCTTTCGGTGAATCCGGTCGTGCCGATCACCATTCCGGCGCCCTTGCCGCGGCACGCTGCAAGGTGCGCCAGCGTGGCAGCGGGCCGGGTAAAGTCGATCAGCACCTGGGCACCGTCCAGGCCCCTGGCGAGATCGGCAGTCACTTCGATGCCGCTGGCCTTACCCAGGAAAGCGACCGGATCAGTGCCTATTGCCGGACTGCCGGCGATGTCGAGCGCGCCGCTGAGCGTCATGTCCGGCGCAGCAGTGATCGCCTCGATCAGCATCTTGCCCATGCGCCCGCTGGCACCCGCAACCGCAATACGCTGCATTCAGCTCTCCTTGGGCTGGTAGCCGGGCAGCGCCGGATCGTTCGGATCGTCCCGCTGCGGCAGGGCATCCGCCTTCACCTCGGCGACCCGGTCCTCCTTGAAAAAGATGGTTACGCGACGCAACTCGGCCTCCCCGTTGGGATACTGGAAGCGGAACACATAGTCCCAGCGATCAGGATGGAAGATGTCGGTCACCAGCGGCGAGCCGATGGTGAGGCGGACCTGCTCGCGGCTCATGCCCTGGCGTACCTGGTCAAGCATTTGCTGGTTGAGGTAGTTGCCTTGCGGAATCGAAAACCGGTAGGGTTCGAGAAACCCGCTGCGGGAGCGGTCGGCGCTGGTGCAGCCGCCCAGAAGGGCGAGGACCAGCAGCGCCGGTAGCAGGCTCGCTCCTGCGCCAGGTGTGCGGACGCTGGCGGCAACGCGCGCCGGCTGCCGAGGCTGCCGACGGGGTGAGTTCGCTGGAGCGTGTAAGGTCGAATGCATTGTTGAATTCCCTGCGGTGGGCCGCCGGCAGCTCTTCTGGCGGCGCGGGCGGAGGCTGTATGATAAAGGTGTTGCAACCTCCCCGAGGGCTGGCTCAATTGTCGACTACTGCAGACCTGAAGAGCGCGGGCCTGAAGGCAACCCTCCCACGGTTGAAGATCCTGGAAATATTCCAGTTGGGTCGGCAGCGTCACATGAGCGCGGAAGACGTCTATCGTGAACTGCTGACGGAGCACCAGGACGTGGGCCTGGCCACGGTCTACCGGGTGCTGACCCAGTTCGAGCAGGCCGGCATCCTCAAGCGCAGCAACTTCGAGTCCGGCAAGGCCGTCTTCGAACTCGATGAGGGCTCGCATCATGACCATCTCGTCTGTCTGCAGTGCGGCCGGGTGGAGGAGTTTTTCGACGCCGCCATAGAGCAGCGCCAGCAGCGTGTCGCGGCGGAGCACGGCTTCGAACTCCAGGAGCATGCCCTGGCCCTGTACGGAAACTGCAAGCGGCCGCAATGCAAGAATCGTCCCAAGTAGGCGGCGGGGTGCCCGCGGCGCCCCAGCCGCAGGGCGAAGAGCCGGGCCTGGACCTGATACTGCCTGTGCCGGGCGGTTACGACGAAATGCTGCTGGCGGACGGCGCCGTTCGCAAGCACTATGCCGCGTACCAGGGATGGCTGCAGTCCCGTTCCGCCGATTGGATGGCGCGCAAGCGCGCCGAGGCCGACCTGATCTTTCGCCGCACCGGCATTACCTTCTCGGTCTATGGCGACGACACCGGCACGGAACGGCTGATACCGTCGGACGTGGTGCCGCGGATCATCGATGCGGACGACTGGAGCCGGCTCGAGTTGGGGCTCACCCAGCGGGTGAAGGCGATCAACCGTTTCCTCGCGGACATCTATCACAAGCAGGACATCCTGCGGGCGGGCCTGATCCCCTCCGACCATATCCTGGTCAACCAGCAGTACCAGGTCGCGATGGTGGGGGTGCAGATGCCGCACCAGACCTATGCCCACATCGTCGGGGTCGACCTGGTCCGCCATAGCGACGGCGAGTTCTATGTCCTCGAGGACAACCTGCGCGTGCCGTCGGGCGTGTCGTACATGCTGTCGAACCGCAAGATGATGATGCGGCTGTTTCCCGAGCTGTTCCAGAGGCATGCGATCCGGCCGGTGGAACACTATCCGAGTCTGCTGCTGGACACCCTGAACTCGGCCTCGCTGCAGGACCGGCCTACGGTCGCCCTGCTGACGCCGGGTCCCTATAACAGCGCGTATTTCGAGCACGCCTTCCTGGCCCAGCAGATGGGCATCGAACTCGTTGAGGGCCGGGACCTCTTCGTCGAGGATGGCTTCGTATACATGCGCACCACCTCCGGACGCCAGCGGGTGGACGTCATATACCGCCGGCTCGACGACGTGTTCATGGATCCGTTGGCTTTCCGGTCCGATTCCACGCTCGGCATCCCGGGCCTGGTGGCGGCCTACCGGATGGGCAACGTCGTGATCTGCAATGCGATCGGCACCGGCGTCGCGGACGACAAGTCCATCTACCCGTACGTGCCCGACATGGTCCGCTTCTACCTCGGCGAAGAGCCGCTGCTGAAAAACGTGCCGACCTTCCAGTGCCGCAAGCCGGAAGACCTGTCTTACGTGCTGGCAAGGATGCCGGAACTGGTCGTCAAGGAGGTCCATGGCGCGGGCGGCTACGGGATGCTGGTAGGGCCCACCAGCAGCACCGAGGAGATCGCGCGATTTCGCGAAGTGCTGGTGGCCCATCCGGAGCGCAACATCGCGCAGCCGACCCTGGCCCAGTCCACCAGCCCGACGTTCGTGGAGGAGGGCGTGGCGCCGCGCCACCTGGACCTGCGCCCGTTCGTTCTTACCGGCAGGGATATCCGCATCGTTCCCGGCGGCCTGACCCGCGTCGCCCTGCGCAAGGGTTCCCTGGTGGTCAACAGCTCCCAGGGAGGCGGCACCAAGGACACCTGGGTGGTGGATCACTGATGCTCTCGAGGGTCGCCTCACACCTTTACTGGATGGCCCGCTACCTGGAGCGCGCCGAGAACATGGCCCGGATACTGGACGTCGGGCAGTTGCTCGCGCTGGTGTCGCGCGGTGTGCAAGACAACGGCGCGGCAATAGAGCCGCTGGTGATCACCAACTCGCTGGACGCCTTCGATGCGTCCGGACGGGACCGCACGCCCGAGGATGTCGCGGCCTACCTCGCCTGGGACGCGCTGCACGAGTCCAGCATTTTCAACTGCCTGCGCAACAGCCGCGAGAACGCGCGTGCCGTGCGGGCGGACATCACCACGGAAATGTGGGAAGACATCAACCACACCTGGCTGCAACTGCTGCAGAAGCGCCACCAGGAGAGCCAGCCGGCCGACAACGCGTTCTTCGAGTGGGTCAAGGAGCGCAGCCACCTGTTTCGCGGCATCACCTTCGCCACGATCCGGCGCGACCAGCCCTATCATTTCATCCGCCTCGGTACCTTCCTGGAGCGGGCCGACAACACCGCGCGGATTCTCTCCGTCAAGCAGACCGTGGGAGCAGTAGCGGCCGCTAGGAACGACATCACCGATTACTACCGCCTGAGCGCGGTGCTGCGCTCGGTCAGCGCCTTCGAGGCGTACCGTGACACCTACCGCGATGCGGTGGATGAGCGTCGGGTGGCAGAACTGCTGATCCTGGATCCCACCTTGCCGCGGTCTCTGCGCTTCTGCTTCGACGAGATCGTGCGGCTGCTGCAACTGCTGCCGGATGCCACCGCCAAGCCGGCCAGGCGGCTGGCGGCCACCATGCATGCTCACCTGGAGTTCGCCGACCTGGAGGAGATCTACAGCCACGACTACCGGGCGTTTCTGGAGGATTTCCTGAATCAGATGGTGCAACTGGGCGATGCAGTGCATCACGCCTACCTGGAACTCAAGTAGGAGGCGCGGGTGAAACTGTCCGTCCATCATGCGACGACCTACCGCTACGCGGAACCAGTCGCGCGCAGTACGCAGTACATCCGCATGACGCCGGTCACCAACAACCGCCAGCGCGTGCTGGAGTGGCAACTGGACCTGCCGAGCCGCTCGATCCAGTTCGTCGACGCATTCGGCAACCTGACCAACCTCATGACCCTGTCGCGTTCTCACGATTCGATCCCGATCGTCGCGACCGGGACGGTCGAGGTGCCCGACGTGGACGACGGCGAGCCGGCGGACCTGGTCAATCCGCGCGTGTTCCTGCGAGCCACCGACCTGACCGAACTCGACGACGCGATCATCGCGTTCTGCGAGCCGATGCGAAAGGGTGTCGGTCTCCGGCCGCTGATCGGCGCCACCGATCTGATGTCGGCGGTCCAGCAGGCGCTGCCCCTGACACCGGGAATCACCGATGTCGAAACCACGGCAGCGCAGGCCTTCGCGCGCTCAGGCGGTGCGGTCCAGGATCAGGTGCATGTGTTCCTCGCCTGCTGCCGCTGCCTCGGTCTGCCTGCGCGCTACGTGAGCGGCTATGTCTACACGGCCGACCGGGCCGCGGTGGCCAGCCGGGCCTGGTCGGAGGTCTGGATCGGCAACCGCTGGGTCGGGTTCGACGTCAGCCTGGGCAGCAACGCCGACGGCGGCCACATCAAGCTGGCGGTGGGCCTGGACTACAGCGACGCCTGCCCGGTGCGCGGTATCCGGCTGGGCGGAGGCGAGGAAGAGCTGTCGACGAACTCGCAGGTTCGCAAGGAAGGTTTCTGACCCATAGACGCGACCCCTTCCCTTACTCCGACAGGCTCCTCAGGGTCGCCGGCCGCCGTCGATCATTTCGCGGGTATGCGCGCGCGACGTTTCGGTGATTCGTCTGCCGCCAAGCATGCGGGCGATCTCTTCCAGGCGCTGCTGATCCGACAAGTCTGCAACACTGCTGCTGGTTTCCCCGGCGCCTGATGCAGCCGCGCCGTTGCCCGTCTTGCGGATGCGCTTGCTGACTTTGAGGTGTCTGTCTGCGCGACTGGCGACCTGCGGCAGGTGGGTGACGCAGAAGACCTGGCAGCTCGTGGCCAGCTGCTGCAGCAACTCGCCGACGACGGCGGCGACGGCACCGCCGATGCCGGCGTCGGCTTCGTCGAAGATCAGCGTCGGCACCGGGTTGGCCTGCGCGGCGAGCACCGCGATGGCCAGTCCCAGCCGCGACAGCTCTCCACCCGAAGCCACCTTGGCGATCGGCCGCGGGGTGGCGCCGCCATGCGCTGCGATCCTGAACTCGATGGCGTCGGCCCCGCTGGGGCCGGGGGCCGATGGCTCGCAGGCCACCATCAGGCTCGCCTTGGCCATGC
>JBBRJB010000170.1:0-6217 GCA_038220085.1 Burkholderiales bacterium | reverse complement strand
CCCCCAATTCGCCCAACCGCCTGAATCACCGCCATCGCCGGGTGGCAGCGGGGCTGTCGACGATCAAACCGGCGCCCCCGGGCGGATGCCACTGGCGGTCTTACTGGCGTTGTTCTTCGAGCGTGCGGCGTACGGTGATCGGCGCCCCCTCTTCGCCCGCTTGCGGTCGCCCGCTCCGAGGCCCCGCATCAATGATGTTCCCTCCACCCGGTGCCCTGGCGAAGCAGGCTTGCGATGGTGTGCGGATGGCCTGAGGATGTTAATTGGATGGTGTATGGATGGTCTATGGATGGCTGAATCAAATCCAGTGGTATGCTGTCTCCTTTCAACGGCAGGAAAGCATGAGGACGAAACATCACGTCGCGGTATCGGATGACCACGCCGCACCGGCGCAGGACCGCGTCGCGCCGAGGAGCCGTGCGCGGCCGGCGGCCGACAGCGAGAAGCTGACCATCAATCTCGGGGCCGTGGATCTCGGCAGTATTGATCTGCTGGTGGCAGAGGGATTCTTTTCCAACCGATCCGACCTGATCCGCACCGCAGTCAGGAATCTCCTCGCAAACCATCGCGACATCGTCAATGGCGCGCTGGCGCGTCAGGAGCGGTCACTTGGCCTGAGGCGGATCACCAGGGCGGAACTGGAAGCGCTGAAGGCGGCGGGTCGGCGAATCCGCATCGCCGTGGTCGGTCTGGTGGTGATCGACGAGGACGTGAAACCGGCCTTGGCCCTGGAAACCATCGAGGCGCTCTCGGTGCTCGGCACGCTCCAGGCGAGCGCCGCCGTCAGCAAGGCGCTGGCAGGCCGGTCGGGCTGACTCGGCCTCGTACTCTGCAAACAACAAAGGACACCATGGATACCATGAACACCACTTTCAAATCAGCCATGCTGGCCGCCGCACGGTTGACCGCCGCGGGCGATCTCAAGGCGGCCACCGCTGCCATACAGCGCGCGCTTGCCCGCAATCAGGCTGTCGCGCCGGCGGCCGACGCTGCCGGACGCACCGCTGCCGGCCCCGCACAGTCGTTCGCCCCTGAAGGCGACATCATCGATGTCGAGGCCCGCTGGCGCAGCGACGAGACGTTGGACGGCGGGACGGCACACGGCAGGGGGACGGCAAGGGCCAGGAACACGGCAGACGGCAGGATGCTTGCCGGCACCTTCGGTAATGCTGCAGGGCAACGGGATTACCTGCTTTACCGGCCGGTCCCCGGTGCTTCCTCGGAAGGCCCGCGACCCCTGGTGATCATGCTGCATGGCTGCACCCAGACCCCTGCTGATTTCGCGGCCGGCACCGCCATGAACGTACTCGCGGACCGGCATGACTTCCTGGTGCTTTACCCCGGCCAATCCACGAGCGCGAATCCCTCGGCGTGCTGGAACTGGTTCAATCCGGACAGCCAGCGCGCCCAGGGCGGCGAACCGTCGATCATTTCCGGGATGGTGGAGGACATCGTGAACGCCCATCCGGTCGACCGAAGCCGCATTTTCGTTGCCGGCCTGTCAGCCGGCGGCGCGATGGCTGCGATCCTCGCCGATACCTTTCCCGATCTCGTCGCCGCCGTCGCGGTGCACTCCGGCCTGCGGGCCGGCGCAGCGCATGACCTGCCTTCGGCTCTAGCGGCGATGAAGCGCGGGGCGCCTGCGCCGACGTTCGCTCGTCACCGGCCGGATGAACCTCGGCGGCCGGTGCGCACCATCGTTTTTCACGGCCGGCAGGACCGGACGGTGCATCCGGCCAATGGCGGCCAGGTCGCCGACGCTGCGCTGGCATGCTGGCCGCCCGGATCGTTGACGGTGCGGCAGGAGAAGGGCCGGGCGGACGGCGGGCGCTCCTACACCCGCACGCGCCATGTCGATCCCGGCGGCAAGGTGATGGTGGAGCGCTGGGAAGTGCAGGGGGCCGGGCACGCCTGGGCGGGAGGAAGCCCCCAGGGGACGCACACCGATCCAGGCGGGCCGGATGCCTCGGCGGCAATGGTCGACTTCTTCCTGGCGCATTGATTCGCGCCCTGGCTGCGGGCACATGACCCTGCCAACCGCGCGCAATGGGAACTTAGGCGATCGGGTGCTTGAGCAACCTGCTCTAATAGCGCGGCCGCAGTTCAGGCGGCGCGTTTGCGAGCGGCCTTGCTCGCCGTCTTCGAACCGGTCCGGCGCGCGGTCTTCGATCCACTCCTGGCGGTTTTCGATGCCTTGACTGCTTTGGATCCGTGGCCGGATTTGGACCCATTGCCGGCGGCGGTTCTGCCGCCACCCTTGGAACCGAGCTTGAAACGTGTTTTGGAACCTGCTTTAGAACCTGCTTTGGATCCGATCTTCGAAGCAGTCTTCGAGCCGCTCCCTGACTCGCTCTTGCTGGCGTCCTTCGCACCGGCCCTGGAAATGGACGAAGTCTTCGACTGAGTCTTTGGCTGAGTCTTCGACGTCTTCTTCGCGTCGTTTTCCACCTTGTCGCTGCCCTTGCCCTTGAGGCTTTTGCGCAGCAGCGCCATGAAGTCGACCACGTTTGTCGACGGCTGTTCTGCGTCCTCGTCCTCCCCGTCGGCGGTGGTGACGGTTCCTTCCTGGGACCGGATCCGGGTATCGATGACCTCCTGCAACCGGGTCCTGAAGTCGTCCACATAGGCCGTGGGCTCGAAGTCGATCGACATCGATTGGACCAGTTCCTCGGCCATGGCCACCTCCTTGGTGGAGATGCGGTACTCCGACAGTCCGCCGCCCGGCAGCTTGAAGGAGTCTGCGGGGACGATTTCCTGCGGAAACCGCAGCAGCATCATCACCAGGGCATTCTCTATGGGCAGCAGTCCGCACAGGTATTCGCGAGTCCGGATGACAACCTTTCCCATGGCGACGCGGTTGGTCTTGCGAAGCACTTCGCGCAGCAGGACGTAGCCTTTCTCCGCCTTCTTGCCCGGCACCAGGTAGTAGGGCTTCTCGTAGTACATCGGCCGGATCGATTCGCGATCCACGAAGGATGTGACTTCAACTGTTTCGAGCGAGTCCGGAGCGGCCGCCTTGAAATCCTCCTGCTCGAGCACGACGTAATTGCCTTTTTCGTACTCGAAGGCCTTGACGATCTGCTTCCAGGGCACTTCTTCGCCGGTCTCGGCGTTGACCCGCTCGAAGCGGATCGGGCTGTTGTCGCGGCTGTCCAGCATCCTGAAGTGAAGATCCGTGGAACGTTCGCCGGAGTGCAGGGCGACGGGGATGTTCAGCAGCCCGAACGAGATGACACCGTTCCAGATCGCGTTGGCCATGTGGGTTGACTTCCGATAGTTTGCTTCAGGGGGAATCGCCGGCGGCGCCCGCGGCGGCATCCAGCCGGGCGGAGGCGTCGGCGAGCAGATGGTAGAGACGGTCGAGTTGCGGCGGGCCGACTGCGGCCGCGATGTCCGCATAGATCGCTTCCGACAAGGGTGCGATCTGTTCCACCACGCGTCTGCCTTTGTCGGTGATCGTGATCCTGGCCTCCCTCAGGTCCTGCGCGCTGGCGGTGCGGCGGATGAGCTTGCGGGTAGCCAGCGACTTCAACAGCCGCGACACGCTCGGCGCGCTGAGCAGGGTATCCTGGGCGAGGTCGCTCGCCCGCATGGGCCCGTCGGACATCAGCGCGCGCAGGATCCGCCATTGCTGTTCTGAGATGCCCTGGGCGCGCAGCATCGGCCTGAAACGCGACATCACCGATTCGCGGCAACGCAGCAGCGCCATCGGCAGCGAGCGCGAGAATGCCCTCAAGCCGGCACCGTGCGGGGGCGGGTCGAGGGCGGCGGCTTCGGATCTCAAGGCGGTTGACGTTGACACGGCTGATCGCGGCGCATTAAGCTTAACATGTTAAGCAAATGGCTAGGAGCCTGTCGGAGTATGGGAAGGGGTCGCGTTCGCACCAGAAAGTCGCGAGGCAAGGCGCGTGTTCCGGTCGATACCGGTGGGTATCGACCGGGTTGCGCAACGCCGCATCGCGGCTTTCTGGTGCGAACCCGTTGGGCGACGGACGACAGGGCGCATCGCGGCGTTGCGCAAAGGGGTCAATACCCCTGGTATTGATCCCCTTCGCGCGCCTTGCGCTGCATCCCTGTCGTCCACCGCGCGACCCCTTCCCATACTCCGACAGGCTCCTAGGTCCGGGCAAGCCCTCGCTTTGGGAGATTCGATGATCGAGCACCTGATCAACGGCGAGCGAGTCGCCGGCAAGACCGTTTTCGAGACCGTCAACCCCGCCAACCAGCAGGTCCTGGCGGAGGTCGCCTCCGGCGGCGAAGCCGAGGTTGCGGCCGCGGTGGCCGCCGCCAAGGGGGCGTTCCCGGGCTGGGCGGCGACGCCTCAGGCGCAGCGGGCCAGGATCATGCATCGACTGGGCGACCTGATCACCGCGCACGTGCCCGAGATCTCGCGTACCGAAACCGAGGACACCGGCCAGGTCATCGGCCAGACCGGCAAGGCGCTCGTGCCGCGGGCGGCAGACAACTTCCACTACTTCGCCGAAATGTGCACCCGCACCGACGGGCACACCTACCCGGTCGACAGCAGGATGTTCAACTACACCTTGTTCCATCCGGTCGGTGTCTGTGCATTGATCTCGCCATGGAACGTGCCGTTCATGACGGCCACCTGGAAGACGGCGCCCTGCCTGGCTTTCGGCAATACAGCGGTGCTCAAGATGAGCGAGTTGTCGCCCCTGAGTGCCTCGGTGCTCGGCGAGCTGGCGCTCGAGGCCGGGGTTCCGCGGGGGGTGCTGAACCTGGTGCACGGCTACGGCAGGACGGCCGGCGAGGCTCTGGTGCGCCACCCCGACGTGCGGGCGGTGTCCTTCACCGGATCCACGGCCACCGGCAACCGGATCTGCCAGTCAGCGGGCATGAAGAAGTTCTCGATGGAACTGGGGGGCAAGAGCCCGTTCGTGATCTTCGAGGATGCCGACCTGGAGCGGGCGCTGGACGCAGCACTCTTCATGATCTTCTCCAACAACGGCGAGCGTTGCACGGCCGGTTCGCGGATCCTGGTGCAGCGATCCGTCTATGACGAGTTCGCCAGCCGGTTCGCCGCGCGTGCAGCCCGGATCAGCGTGGGGGATCCGCTCGACGAGGCGACGGTGATAGGACCGATGATCTCGCCGGACCATCTCGCGAAAGTGCGCCGGTACATCGAACTCGGCAGCCAGGAAGGCGCGGAACTGATGACCGGCGGGCTCGACCCTCCCGCCCTGCCCGCCGGACTTCGCAAGGGCAACTTCGTGAAGCCGACCGTATTCGGTAACGTGCGCAATGACATGGCCATCGCCCAGGACGAAATTTTCGGCCCGGTTGCCTGCCTCATCCGGTTCGACGACGAGGCCGACGCGATCCGGATCGCCAACGACACCCGCTACGGCCTTTCCTCCTACATCTGGACCCAGAACCTGGGCCGCGCCCATCGCGTGGCGGCCGCTGTGGAGGCGGGAATGTGCTTCGTCAACAGCCAGAACGTGCGGGACCTGCGGCAGCCGTTCGGCGGCACCAAGGCATCGGGAACCGGACGGGAAGGCGGCACCTGGAGCTTCGAGGTGTTCCTCGAGCCGAAGAACGTCTGCGTCTCGATCGACCAGCACCCGATTCCCCGCTGGGGCGTCTGAAGCGGTCGCTACCGGAGAATCCCATGGGCACCTTGTCGCTCGCCGCAAAGATCACGCATGTCCCTTCGATGTACCTGTCGGAACTGGACGGGCCGCATCGCGGCTGCAGGCAGGCCGCCATCGACGGGCACATCGAGATCGGCAGGCGTTGCCGGGAGTCGGGCGTGGACACGATCGTCGTGTTCGATGTCCACTGGCTGGTCAACTCCGAGTACCACATCAACTGCGCGCCGGATTTCCAGGGGGTCTACACCAGCAGCGAACTGCCTCACTTCATCCGGAACATGGCCTACCGGTATTCCGGCAATCCCGAGTTGGGCAAGCTGCTGGCCCAGGTCGCGATCGAAGAGGGCGTCGCTGCTCGTGCGCATGACCAGACCACGCTGGAACTCGAGTACGGTACCCTTGTGCCGATGCGGTACATGAACGCAGACGATCACTTCAAGGTCGTCTCGGTATCGGCCTGGTGCATGTGGCATGACCTGCAGCAAAGCATGCGTTTTGGACGCGCGGTTCGGGATGCCATCGAGCAGCGCTACGAGGGCAAGGTGGCGGTGTTTGCGAGCGGCTCACTGTCGCACCACTTCGCCGACAACGGCACTGCGCCC
>JBBRJB010000169.1:0-6218 GCA_038220085.1 Burkholderiales bacterium | reverse complement strand
TCGGGTGGATCCCCTTGGTGAACTGGGCAGCCGCTTTCAAGGCGTCGACGGTGAGGTCCCGGTAGAGATCCCACTGGTCGCCATTGTCCGCGTCCGTGGCCTGCCGGAAGGCGTCGTCACGGTCCAGCAAGCGGTGTTCGAGCCGGGCCAGGATGTAGGCCCGATCATCGGCGCTGAGGGTCTCCTTAGGGGCGTTCCGGCGGAGCTTCGCTGGAAGGTCGAGGGGAAGCCGGGCGCGCAGGGCTGCGAACCGCTGCTCCACCTCAAGGTCGTACTGCCGCAGGGCTATCCTGGCGGCCGCTGGATCCCTGGTTCGGAGGGATTTCTTGATTTCCGTGAGGCCTATGGCTTCCACGAGGTCGCTGGGGACGCGCCGCCGGTATCGGGCAATCGTCCCTGATCTGACCAAGCCGCCAGATCGATCTTCGCTTTTCATCTACCGCTCCATCGCCTGCAAAGCAGGCCAAGTCCGTGCGGGCGGTACACTGACTGTGTGTACCGGTATGCGGACCAGCTTACGGAGCTAGATCAAGCAAACACGCGGGATTCCGATGGATGGCCGATCTTGGAGATAAGTGGCGTCCCGTACGAGATTCGAACTCGTGTACTCACCGTGAAAGGGTGATGTCCTAGGCCTCTAGACGAACGGGACTGAGGTGACGCAAGAGCGGCCCGGCGATGATACTGGAACCGGCGCCACCCTATTTCCTGCTTGTTTGCTGCGGCCCCAAGCTCCCGCAACGCGAAACCTTGAAGCTGGTGGAGGTATCCGGGATCGAACCGGAGACCTCTTGCATGCCATGCAAGCGCTCTCCCAGCTGAGCTATACCCCCAAGCAAGCCCGCAATAATAACGCGAGGTGCGCGCTGATGGCAAATGACGCCGCCCCGCCTTGGTGTAGGATCGGCTCGACTCGTTCAAGACCAATCGGAAAGCAGGACATGAGCGCGAAACTGATCGATGGCAGCGCGATCGCCACCAGGGTGCGTGCCGACGCGGCCCAGGCCGCCGCCCTGTGCACCGCGGCCGGCCGCGCGCCGGGCCTGGCCGTCATCCTGGTGGGCGATTCACCCGCCTCCCGGGTGTACGTTCGTAACAAGATCAAGGCCTGCGAGCAGGCCGGATTTCACTCGGTGACAAACGAGCATCCGGCCGATCTCCCCGAAGCGGATCTGCTGGCGCGGATTGCGGCGCTGAACGCCGACCCCGCGATCGACGGGATCCTGGTGCAGTTGCCGCTGCCGGGACATATCGATGCCCGCAAGGTGATCGCGGCGATCGATCCGGACAAGGACGTCGATGGTTTCCACCTGGTCAACGCCGGCGCCCTCATGACCGGCGCACCCCGACTGGTGCCCTGCACGCCCCTGGGCATCATGAAACTGCTGGAGCACACCGGTGTGAGCCTGCGGGGGGCACGGGCAGTCATCGTCGGCGCCAGCAACCTGGTCGGCAAGCCCCAGTTGCATCTGCTCTTGCAAGCCGGCGCCACCGTCACCATCTGCAACAGCAAGACGCGAGACCTGAAGGCGCACACGCGCCTGGCAGACGTGCTGGTGGTCGCCGTGGGCCGTCCCAACATGATTACCGGCGACATGGTCAAACCGGGGGCGGTGGTCATCGACGTCGGGATCAATCGGCTGGACAACGGCAAACTGTGCGGTGACGTGGATTTCGACGCGGCCAGCGAAATCGCCGGCTGGATCACACCGGTCCCTGGCGGCGTCGGGCCGATGACGATCGCCATGCTGCTGCAAAACACTGTGCGGATTGCCCGCAAGAGAATGGGAATATGACACGCCTGACAATCAAAGAAAATGCGACCGCGGTCGCCAATCCCCTGCTGGACCAGGAGGGCCTTCCTCGTTTCGCCGCCTTCGATCCGACCCAGGTGACGCCAGCCCTGGATCAGTTGCTGGCCGAAGCAGATAAAGCCCTGGGCCACGCCATCGAGGCCGACACCCCGGCCACCTGGGAGGCCTTCGTGCTTCCGCTGCAGGCCGCTACCGAACGACTGGGAAGGGCCTGGGGAATGGTCAGGCATCTCAACTCGGTGATGGACTCGCCGGCGCTGCGCGATACCTTCAACGGGAACCTGCCGCGCGTCACTGAATTCTGGACCCGGCTCGGACAGACCGAGGGCCTGTTCACCAAGTACAAGGCGCTGCGCGCGGCCGAAGAGTACGGCCGGCTCGACGCTGCGCACGCACGCGTGATCGACAACGAGTTGCGTGATTTCCGCTTGAGCGGCGCTGAACTGAAGTCGCCCGGGCGCGAACGCTTTGCCGCCATCCAGGAAGAACTTGCCGGCGCGCAGCAGCGCTTTTCGGAGAACGTCCTGGATGCAACCAACCAGTTCGAGCTGATGGTGCAGGATCCGGCCCGGCTCGAAGGGTTGCCGCCGGATGCTGTCGCTGCGGCCCGGGCCGACGCCCAGCGCAAAGGCCGCGACGGCTGGCGCTTCACGCTGCAGTTTCCTTCCTACCTGCCGGTCATTCAGTACGCGAGCGATCGCGGCCTGCGCGAAGCGATGTATCGTGCCTACGTCACGCGGGCGGCACAGGGTTCCGGGAAGGACAACTCGCCGCTGATGCACCGGATCCTGGCACTGCGCCATGAAAAATCGAAGCTGCTCGGCTATGAAAGCTACGCCGAGGTATCGCTGGTCGCCAAGATGGCCGACTCCCCGGCTGCGGTCGAATCCTTTCTGCTCGACCTGGCCCGGCGAGCCCGGCCGTTTGCCGAGAAGGACCTGAAGGAGGTCCAGCGCTTCTCGGCCGACAAGCTCGGCATGGACCGGCTGGAAGCCTGGGACCTGCCCTACGCCAGCGAGCATCTCAAGCAGGATCGGTATTCATTCTCGGACAACGAGGTCAAGCAGTATTTCCAGCTGCCGCGTGTGCTCGATGGTCTCTTCAAGCTGATCGAACGCATGTTCAGCGTGCAGATCCGTCCGGATACCGCCGAAACCTGGCATCCGGACGTGCAGTTCTTCCGGATCGAATCCGCCGGCAGCCTGGTCGGGCAGTTCTACCTCGATCTCTATGCCCGGGAGGACAAGCAATCCGGCGCCTGGATGGACGACTGCCGGGGCCGCAGCCGCAATCCAGGCGGCATCGACAACGCCCAGGGCCTCGACCTCCTGCAGACGCCGGTGGCCTATCTGGTCTGCAACTTCCAGTCGCCGGTGGACGGCAAACCCGCCCTGCTGACCCACGACGATGTCAGCACGCTGTTCCACGAGTTCGGTCACGGCCTGCACCACATGCTGACGCGCATCGACGCCCTGGGCGTATCCGGCATCTCCGGTGTCGAATGGGATGCGGTCGAGCTGCCGAGCCAGTTCATGGAGAACTGGGCGTGGGAGTGGGAAATCGTGTCCTCGATGAGCCAGCACGTCGGAACCGGCGCGGACATGCCGCGGGACCTCTTCGACAAGATGGTGCGCGCCCGGAATTTCCAGGCAGGATTGCAGACGCTGCGCCAGATCGAGTTCTCGATGTTCGACATGGCACTTCACGACGACGGTACCCAGGGTGGCCAAGGTGGCCAAAGTGCCCAGGCAGCGCCTGCCGGCGCTGCGGCGGACCCGGCAGCGGACGGCGCCGATCCGATCCAGGCCATCCTGGACGGCGTTCGCGAAAAAGTATCAGTGATCCGGCCGCCGGCCTTCAATCGTTTCCAGAACAGCTTCAGTCACATCTTCGCCGGCGGCTACGCGGCCGGCTACTACAGCTACAAGTGGGCGGAAGTGCTCTCGGCGGACTGCTTCGCGGCGTTCGAGGAAGAAGGGCTGTTCAATCCCCAGACCGGCGCCAGGTTCCTCACGGAGATCCTATCGGTCGGCGGCAGTCGACCGGCCATCGACTCTTTCAAGGCGTTCAGAGGTCGCGAGCCGCGCCTGGAGGCCCTGCTTCGCCATAATGGAATGGTCGAAGAGGCTGCCTGAATCGGATACGGCGTCGCGCGAATTGCGTGTCGATCGACCCTGGCCAGCATCTTCAATGGTTAGGAGGAAGGACATGAAACGCGTGCTCGCCAACGGCCTCGTGCTGGTGGTCCTGGGATCTCTTTCATTGCCGGCGGTAGCCCAATACAAGTGGCTATCGGCGGACGGCAGGACCGTCTACAGCGATGTCCCGCCCCCGGGTGGCGCGACCCGTATGGATGCGCGCACGGAACGCCCGACGGTTTCGGGGAGCACATCCGATCGAGCTTCGGCACAGGTCGACCTGCCCTTTGAACTGAAGACGACCAGCAGCAGATATCCGGTCGTGCTCTACACCGCGACCGACTGCGTGCCATGCAACGCCGCCCGCCAGCACCTGGGCGCACGCGGCATTCCCTTCAGCGAGAAGTCGATCGCCACCGTTGCAGACTTCGACGCTTTCAAGGCACGCGGCTTCAGCGACAACAGTTTTCCGGCCATGACGGTCGGCAGCGAGAAGGCCGTCGGTTTCGAGCCCGGTGCTTTTGACCGGCTACTCGACGCGGCGGGCTATCCGCGCACTTCGAAACTGCCCGCCAGTTACCGGCAGGCCGCCGCCGAGCCGATGACGACGCAGCAACCCGCGAGGGCGGCGGCAGGCGTGCCAGCCCCGGCGCGAGCGGAGGACACCCGGCACACCGCCGGCGCCGGCGCCGGCCAGTCGGCCATCGAGCGCTATCGCCAGCAGATCCAGGCCGGCAGCACCCCACCCGCACTCGATACCGGCCCGGCAATGCGTTTCTGAGCGGTCGGTCACAGCGGTATCAGGCGCCCGCCACGCCGATGACCGCGTCGGTGAGCGCCTGGGCCTGCGAGACGTTGCTGCCCGGCGGCACGCTGCGGGTCAGCCAGACATTGCCCCCGATAGTCGAGCCCTTTCCGATCGTGACCCGGCCCAGCACGGTGGCGCCGGCGTAGATCACCACGTCGTCCTCGACGATGGGGTGACGCGCATCGCCTTTGACCAGGGTGCCGTCGTCGCTCGCCGGGAAACGCTTGGCGCCGAGAGTCACCGCCTGATAGAGGCGCACATTGCACCCGATCACCGCGGTTTCGCCGATGACCACGCCGGTGCCGTGATCGATGAAGAATCGTTCACCGATCGTGGCGCCCGGATGGATGTCGATCCCGGTGAGCGAATGCGCCAGTTCCGCGATCATGCGCGCGGTCAGGGGCACACCGTGCCGATACAGGACGTTGGCGAGGCGATAGTGGGTGATCGCGGCGATGCCGGGATAGCAGACCAGCACTTCGTCGCTGCTGCGCGCTGCCGGGTCGCCCTGATAGGCCGCGAGGATGTCGGTGTCGAGCATCTCCCGGATCCGCGGCAGGCACTTGGCAACTTCGCGGGTGATCGACAAGGCCCGGGCGGCATCCTGATCGCTCAGCGTGTCCAGGTTGGAGTCGAACAGCAGTTCGCGACCAAGTTGCTCGTTGAGCGAACGCAGCGCGACGTCGAGCGTGTGCCCCACGTAGTGGTCGATGCTCTCGTTGGTCAGGTCCGACCGGCCCAGCCGGTTCGGAAACATCGCCGCAGTCAGGCCGGCGACAATCTCCGCGAGCGTGACGCGCGACGGCAACTTAGGCGGCCTGCCGTCGCGCCGCCGGCTCTGCAACGACGCATTGCGCAGATCGCGCAGTTGCGCAACCACCTGATCGATTCCAAGACTCTGCCCTGTCGGCATGGCCCCTCGCTGATTCCGGTTTGATTTCTGTCAAATATACTGCCGACGCACGCAGGAATCAGCCGGGCTTGCTGCTGCTGAACCAGCGATCCTTGGCGAGCATGATGTCGCCATGGCTGCGACCGGCGGGAATCATGGGAAAGCAGTTCTCTTCGGCCGCCACCTGGACATCGAGGAAATAAGGGCCAGGCGAGTCGATACATTCACGCAGTGCGCCGTCGAGGTCGGCTCGCGCGCTGACCGTGCGGGCCTGCCATCCGAAAGCGCGCGCAAGCGCGGGGAAATCGGGCAGCGCCTCGGTGTAGCTGTGACTGTAGCGGCCGCCATGGTTGAGTTCCTGCCACTGGCGCACCATGCCCATGTAGCCATTGTTCGACAGCACGACTTTCACCGGCGTGCGGTGCTGGGTCGCGGTCGCCATTTCCTGGATGTTCATCAGGATCGATGCGTCGCCGCTGACGCAGACGACCAGCCGATCCGGGTGCGCGATCTGCGCACCGATCGCCGCCGGCAGTCCGTAGCCCATCGTTCCCGCGCCGCCGGAG
>JBBRJB010000168.1:0-6240 GCA_038220085.1 Burkholderiales bacterium | reverse complement strand
AGCCATGGGTCGGCGGACCAGCTGGCCTTCGAGGCGGCGTTGCGGCGAGCCTACGATGCGGCACGAAACGACCTGATCGGCCGAATCGGCGCTGCGCTCCCGGAGCCCGGGCCAGCAGCGGATATCATAGGCGATCCTGCGTGAATCCGGAATTTATGGCGAGCACTTCCAGCATCGAACCGAAGGCCCTGAGCAAGGCAGCAGGCAAGACAGTAAACGGGGCTCGGAGCGGTGGGCGATACGCCCGCATCGTCGGCGTCGGCAGCGCCCTGCCGAACCGTTGCGTCAGCAACCAGGAGCTTGCGCAGGAACTGGCTGCGAAGGGGGTCGAGACCTCCGACGAATGGATACACTCGCGCACTGGCATCCGGCAGCGGTGGCTTGCCGAGCCCGACGTCACCAGTTCGATGCTCGGGACGCAGGCGGCGCAGGCGGCGCTTCGGGCGGCTGGCGTCGCGGCGGCCGACATCGACCTGATCATCTGCGCGACGTCGACGCCGGACTACGTGTTTCCCAGCAATGCCTGCCTGATCCAGAAGGCGCTGGGCGTGCCCGGAGGCGCGGCATTCGACGTTCAGGCGGTGTGCAGCGGCTTCGTGTACGGACTCGCCGTGGCCGACGGCCTGATATGCAGCGGGGTCGCCCGGCGCGCCCTGGTCATCGGCGCCGAAGTCTTTTCCCGCATCCTCGACTGGAACGATCGGACCACCTGCGTCCTGTTCGGCGACGGCGCGGGAGCCGTCGTGCTGGCCGCCGACGACAAACCGGGCATCCTCGCGTCACGGCTGCATTCGGACGGTCGTTACGAGAACATTCTGCGCGCTCCCGGCAACGTGTGCGGCGGAGCCATCGTCGGACATCCTTACCTGACTATGGACGGCCAGGCAGTGTTCAAGCTGGCAGTCAACGTGCTCGCCGAGGTCGCCCATGAAACGGTCGAGGCCGCCGGCCTGACACTCGACGCGGTGAACTGGCTGATACCCCACCAGGCCAACGTCAGGATATTGACGGCCACTGCCCGCAAGCTGGGACTGCCCCAGGAGCGCATCGTCTCGACGGTGGCGGATCACGCCAATACCTCGGCCGCGTCGGTGCCGCTGGCGCTGTCGGTGGCAGTGGCGGATGGCAGGGTCAAGGCCGGCGACCTGGTGCTGATGGAAGGGGTCGGCGGCGGCTTCACCTGGGCGGCAAGCCTCGTCCGGATGTAGCCGGACGCCTACTCAGACTCTTTCGTCTTCACCGCAAGAATCAAGGTCCCGCATGACTGTCGCATTCATCTTTCCCGGACAGGGATCCCAATCGGTCGGCATGCTAGCCAGCCTCGCAGGCCGACCGGAGGTCGCGGCCCTGTTGAACCGCGCTGACGAGGTGCTCGGCGAGCCGCTGTCGCGGCTCATCGCCGAAGGCCCCGCCGAGCAGCTGGCGCTGACAACTCATACCCAACCCGCCATGCTCCTGGCCGGACTGGCCTGTCTGGCCGCCTGGCGCGGCGCGGGTGGTGGCGAGCCGTCCTACGTAGCCGGCCACAGCCTCGGCGAATACACGGCGCTGGTGGCGGCGGATTCGCTCGATTTCGATGTGGCCGTGCGCTTGGTCAGGCTGCGGGCCAGGGCGATGCAGGAGGCGGTCCCGGTCGGTGTCGGAGCGATGGCGGCAATCCTCGGTCTCTCTGACGCCCAGGTGGCGCAGGCCTGCGACCAGGCTCGAGCGGCACCCGACGGGCGCGAGGAGATCGTGGACCCGGCAAACTACAACGCGCCTTCGCAGGTCGTGATCGCGGGGCACAAGGAGGCTGTGGACCGGGCCTGCGCCGCCGCCAAGTCGCTGGGAGCCAAGCGTGCCGTGCTGCTGCCGGTGTCCGCGCCTTTTCACTCGCGGCTGCTGGCGCCGGCGGGTGCGCTGCTGCAGGCGGCACTGGCCGATGTCGACCTGCGCCCGCCGCGCATCGGACTGGTCAACAATGTCGACGTCGCGCAGGAATCGGATCCGGCACGGATCAAGGACGCCCTCGTGCGCCAGGCTTACGGCCCGGTTCGCTGGGTGGAACTGGTGAAGGCGCTGGAGGCGAGGGGCGTGGACCGCTACATCGAGTTCGGACCCGGCAAGGTCCTGAGCGGGCTGGTCAGGCGCATCGTTCCCGCCGCCAGGATCGATGCCGTGCACGACGCGGATTCACTTCAGCAGACCCTGGAGTCATTTCAATGAGCATGCAATCCGCCACGGGTGGCAGTCCCCTGTCCGGCGAGGTCGCCCTCGTGACAGGCGCCTCGCGCGGCATCGGCGAAGCAATCGCCCGGGCGCTGGCCCTGCAGGGCGCGGTGGTCATCGGTACCGCGACCTCGGCGGAGGGCGCGGGCAGGATCAGCGCGGCGCTGTCCGGCGACAGTTACGGCGTGGCACTCGATGTCAACGATGCCACCGCCTGCGAGGCGCTGATGGAACGGATCGTCAAGGCCCATGGAAAGCTGTCGGTGCTGGTCAACAACGCTGGCATCACGCGGGACAACCTGGCGATGCGGATGAAGGACAGCGAATGGCTGGAGGTGATAGAGACCAATCTGACCGCCGTATTTCGCCTCTCACGACTGGCGATTCGCCCGATGATGAAGCAGCGCCATGGTCGGATCATCAACATCACGTCGGTGGTCGGATCCTCCGGCAACCCCGGTCAGGCCAACTACGCCGCGGCCAAGGCCGGTGTCGCGGGCATGAGCCGGGCGCTGGCCCGTGAGATCGGCAGCCGGGGCATCACGGTGAACTGCGTCGCACCCGGCTTCATCGATACCGACATGACTCGCGCACTCGACGCGGAGCAGGTCTGCGCGCTGACCCGGCAGATCCCCTTGGCGCGTCTCGGCCAGGTGGAGGATATAGCGGCAGCAGTGGTTTTTCTGGCCTCCGCCGGCGCCGGCTACATTACCGGCATCACGCTGCCGGTCAATGGAGGCATGCACATGGCTTAGGAGGGCCGCCGCACCACCCTGGCGGTGCGGCACTGATACAATTTCCGCTGGCCGCGAGCGCTGGCTTTGTAAGTACCGATCTGGAAGTAACTGCCCTGGAATAAACGAAATGCCGGCGCCATCCGATGCCGGCATCATTGAATGCCGGTACCATGCCGCCGGCGCAGACAGTCATCAGGAGAATCGTAAATGTCGGATATTGAGCAGCGGGTCAAAAAAATTGTGGCCGAGCAACTAGGCGTCAATGAGGCGGAGGTCAAGACTGCTTCGTCTTTCGTAGATGATCTCGGAGCAGACTCGCTCGACACCGTGGAACTGGTGATGGCCCTGGAAGACGAGTTCGGAACTGAGATCCCGGATGAGCAGGCCGAGAAGATCACGACGGTCCAGCAGGCGATCGACTTCGTAAAGGCCAATCAGAAAGCCTGAATGAGCAAGCGGCGCGTCGTCATTACGGGTCTCGGGCTCATATCGCCCGTCGGCAACGATGTCGAGACCGGCTGGAAAAACCTGGTGGCCGGCCGCTCCGGAATCGGTGAGATTACCCGCTTCGACGCCTCGACCTTCCCCACCCGCATCGCCGGTGAGGTGAAGGGCTTCGATGCAGCGGACTGGATGCCTGCCAAGGAAGTCAGGCATTTTGATGCCTTCATCCACTATGGTGTTGCCGCGTCCCTGCAGGCCTTTCGTGACAGCGGTATAGAAGTCACCGAGGAAAACGCCGAGCGGATCGGTGTCTTCGTCGGCTCCGGGATCGGCGGCCTGCCGCTCATCGAGGATATGCACACGGAGTTGCAGAATCGCGGTATCCGCCGGGTGTCGCCGTTCTTCGTGCCGGGCTCCATCATCAATATGGTGTCGGGTCAGTTGTCCATCATGCTGGGTCTCAAGGGCCCCAACTTCGCCATTGTCAGTGCCTGCACCACCGGCTTGCATTGCGTGGGCGACGCGGGCCGCATGATCGTCTATGGCGACGCCGACGTGATGGTGGCCGGCGGTACCGAGGCAACCGTGTCGCCACTCGGGGTGGGCGGCTTCTCTGCGGCCCGGGCACTGTCCACGCGCAATGATGATCCCACCACCGCCAGCCGGCCTTGGGACCGGGACCGGGACGGATTCGTCCTGGGTGAGGGGGCGGGCGTACTGATCCTGGAGGAACTGGAGCATGCCAGGAAGCGTGGCGCCAGGATCTATGGAGAACTGATCGGTTTCGGCATGAGTGCCGACGCCTACCACATCACCTCTCCGGACATGACCGGGCCGTACCGCGGCATGCGCAATGCCATGCGGGACGCCGGTATCAACGCGGACGAAGTGCAATATGTGAACGCGCACGGCACCTCGACCGTGCTCGGTGACGCCAATGAGACCGGGGCGATCAAGCTGACCTTCGGTGATGCCGCGGCCAGGCTCGTCATCAACTCCACCAAGTCCATGACCGGGCACCTCCTGGGTGCGGCCGGCGGAATCGAGTCGGTGTTCACCACGCTCGCGGTGCATCACCAGATCTCGCCGCCCACGATCAACATCTTCAACCAGGATCCCGCCTGCGACCTGGATTACTGCGCCAACGAGGCGCGGCAGATGCCCATCGATGTCGCCATATCCAACTCGTTCGGATTCGGCGGCACCAACGGCACTCTGGTGATTCGCAAGTTCTGCTGAACCAGACCGCGACGCAGGGCTGGTCATGTCCCTCGCCGTGACGGTCTCTGGCGGCATCGATACCGGGGCAAGCCGAATCACCCTGCTGGCAGGTGCGGCCACTGCCGGTTCGCTCGGCATGTCCGCAGCCGAGCAGTGGCGTGAAGGCCTGGCGCTGCGGCACTGGTCGCTGCCACTCATCGCGGGCCTGGTCTGTGCCTTCTGGAGCCTGCTTCTCGCGTGGCGTGACCGGCGATCGCCGGTCCAAAACCTGGCGATCGACGGCGACGGCGGCTTGCGGCTCATCGACCCGCACGGCGGGGCACCGATCGAGGCGTTCGCGGTCGTCGCCTGGCGCCTGGGCGCGGTCTTCTTCCTGCACGCGCGAGCGGCAAAAAAGGTTGCTTGCGCACTGCCCGCTGCTGATGGTCCACAATCGGAGTCAGAGGTGGGGGTGGCGGACGTGCAGGCCCCGCGCGGCCTGGATTACCGGTTGCTGCTGGTCCGGCGGCGAGTGCCCGATGCCGATTGGCACGGCCTGTGTCGCTGGCTGGTCTGGTATCGCCGCTCGGGTGGGAAAGCCGCCGCAATCCAGTGATGTCCGCAATTTGAGTCAACCTGTTTAAAGTCAAGTCGAGGTCAGCATGAAGAGGCTTTCTTCCTATTTGTTCACCGGCGTGGTCGCGGTCGCCGCGTCCCTTCTGCCGGGGGCATTCACCGCCACGGCCGCCGTTCATGCCCAGTCCGTTCGCGAACTGCCGGATTTTGCCGATCTGGTTGAACGCACCGGCCCCGCCGTGGTCAATATCCGAACGACCGAGCGCTCCCGCGCCAGGCCCAATTCGTCGCAGATGCCGGAACTGGATCCCAACGATCCGTTCTACGAGTTCTTCCGCCGTTTCTTTCCCCCGGGCCAGATCCCCGGGCAACCGCGAGGCCAGGGCCCACGCAGCCCCAACGGGCCACGTGAGGAAATGCCGCGCGGAGTCGGCTCGGGTTTCATCATCGCCACCGACGGATACGTCCTGACCAATCACCACGTGGTGGACGGCGCCGACGAAATCTACGTGACCCTCACCGACCAGCGCGAACTGAGGGGCAAGCTGATCGGATCGGACCAGCGCACCGACGTGGCCCTGGTCAAGATCGATGCGACCGGCTTGCCGGCGCTGAAGACCGGGGATCCGAGTCGCGTGCGCGTGGGCGAGTGGGTGGTGGCGATCGGTTCGCCGTTCGGCCTCGCCAGTACCGTCACGGCGGGTATCGTGTCGGCCAAGGGACGGGAAACCGGCGACTACCTGCCGTTCATTCAGACCGACGTTGCGGTGAACCCCGGCAATTCCGGCGGCCCGCTGCTGAACATGCGCGGCGAAGTGATCGGCATCAATTCCCAGATCTACAGCCGTACCGGTGGTTTCATGGGAATCTCGTTCGCGATCCCGATCGACGAGGCCATGCGGGTGGCGGACCAGATCCGCACCACCGGACGGGTGGTTCGGGGCCGCATCGGGGTCGGGATTGCCGAAGTTACCAAGGACATCGCCGAGCCGCTGGGCCTGGACAAGCCCACCGGTGCCCTGGTGCGCAGCGTCGAGCAGGGCGCGCCGGCGGATAAGGCGGGCATCGAAGTGGG
>JBBRJB010000167.1:0-6241 GCA_038220085.1 Burkholderiales bacterium | reverse complement strand
TGCCGGTGCGACTTTTCCTGCGCCGGTGTACGCCAAGTGGGCCGAAGCCTACAAAGCGAAGACGGGCAATGCCCTCAACTATCAGGCGATCGGCTCCGGCGGGGGTATCAAGCAGATCAATGCGAAGACCGTCGATTTCGGCGCAACGGACGACCCGGTTTCGGGCGACGACCTGAAGAAGGCCGGTCTGATCCAGTTCCCCGCTGTGATCGGGGGGGTCGTTCCGGTGGTGAATCTCGAGGGGATCTCTGCCGGCAAGATGGTGCTTGATGCCAACGTGATCGCCGCGATCTACAGCGGCAAAGTGAAGAAGTGGAACGACCCGGTCATCGCCAAACTCAACCCGGACCTCAAACTGCCCGACCAGGCGGTGACACCCGTCTATCGCTCGGACTCTTCCGGCACCACCGCAGTGTTCACCGGCTATGTCGCCGAGGTCGTGCCGCCATTCGAGAAGGACGTGGGCGCGGGCAAGACGGTCAACTGGCCGAGCGGGATCGGCGGCAAAGGCAACGCAGGCGTTGCCGCCAACGTCATGAAGATCGCCGGCTCGATCGGTTACGTCGAATATGCCTATGCCAAGCAGAACAAGCTGGCCCACACGGCTCTGGTGAACAAGGCCGGCAACGTCGTGCAGCCGAGCGACGACTCGTTCGCCGCCGCCGCGGCCGGTGCCGACTGGTCCAAGGCGCCGGGCCTGGGCATCAGCCTGAACAACCAGGCCGGCGCCAAGGCCTGGCCGATCACCTCGGCGACGTTTATCCTGATGCACCGGGAGCCCGCCGATCCGGCGAAGTCGACCGAAGTACTGAAGTTCTTCAAATGGGCATTGTCCGAAGGCCAGCAGGCGGCCAAGGAACTCGACTACGTGCCGATGCCCGCGGCAACCATTCCCCTGATCGAAGCCACCTGGAAGGACATCAAGGGCGTCGGCGACCTGGCGGCGTCGAAGTAGCACCGGGCCGGTGATGACGAACCTGCGGCCGGCAGCCACGATGACCCCGGTCCTGCACGATGCGCCCGAGGACATGAGCTCGCCGACCCGGTCGGGCAGGCTGCGGGCCGGCAGCACCGAGGCGGAACGCCGATTCGCGGAACGGGTGCGCCGCTTCGCGATGCAGGACCGCCTCTTTGCGGGCGTCACCTTCCTGTTCGCGGCGCTGGTCCTGGTCACCATGGCGGGCCTGCTGGTGTCGTTGCTGATCGAGGCCTGGCCCGCGCTGCGCGAGTACGGGCCCGGCTTCCTGGTCGGTACCACCTGGAGCCCGGCAGACGACGTCTACGGCGCGGTCATCGGCATCTACGGAACGGTGGTCACGTCGGCCATCGCCCTGCTGATCGCGGTGCCGATCAGTTTCGGCATCGCCGTATTCCTCACCGAGACCTGCCCGATGGCCTTGCGCAGGCCGCTGGGAACCGCGATCGAGCTGCTCGCCGGCGTGCCTTCGATCATCTACGGCATCTGGGGCCTGTTCATTTTCGCGCCCCTGATTCAGGAATACGTCCAGCCCTGGCTCTCGGCTACCGGGCTGCCGTGGTTCTCCGGACCGCCCCTCGGCGTGGGCATCTTCACCGCCGGCGTGGTCCTGTCGCTGATGGTCGTGCCGTTCATCGCGTCGGTGATGCGCGACGTGTTCGACACGGTCCCGGCGGTATTGAAGGAATCGGCCTACGGCATCGGCTGCACCACCTGGGAGGTGGTGCGCCATATCGTGCTGCCCTACACCCGGGTCGGCGTCATCGGCGGCATCATGCTCGGGCTCGGCCGCGCGCTCGGGGAAACCATGGCCGTGACCTTCGTGATCGGCAACGCCAACCGGATCGCATCCAGCCTGTTCGCGCCCGGCAACTCGATTGCATCGACGCTGGCCAACGAGTTCGCCGAGGCGGACCCGACACTGCATATCCCGGCGCTGTACGCCCTGGGACTGATCCTCTTCCTGATCACGTTCATCGTCCTCGCGCTCGCCAAGTGGCTGACCAACCGCAGCGCGCTGAAAGCCGGACGCTGACCGGCGCCAGCCCACCCGATCCGACCCGAGCAACGACGCGGAACCCATCTCATGGAAAAGTCGATCTACCGTCGCCGGATCGTCGTCAACAAGGTCGGCATGGTCCTGTCCGGCGTCGCCATGGCCATCGGTCTGATGGGCCTGAGCTGGATCCTGTGGACGCTGTTCTATAACGGACTGACGGCCTTCAGCTACGACTTCTTCTTTCATTCGACGCCGGCACCCGGCTCGGCCGGTGGCGGCCTGGCCAATGCCATCGTCGGCAGCCTGCTCATGGTCGGCGTCTCGACACTGGTGGCCACGCCGGTCGGGATCCTGGCGGGCATCTACCTGTCTGAGTACGGCGCACGCTCGCGGTTTGCGGCGGCCACGCGCTTCGTGGTCGACATCATGCTGTCGGCGCCCTCGATCGTGATCGGCTTGTTCGTCTACGCGGTCGCGGTGGCCACGCTCGGCCACTTCTCCGGCTGGGCAGGTTCCCTCGCGCTCGGGCTGATCGCGGTGCCGGTGGTGGTACGAACCACCGAGAACATGCTGAACCTGGTGCCCGGCAGCCTGCGCGAAGCCGCGTTCGCGCTCGGCGCACCGCGCTGGCGGGTCAATCTCGCGGTCACGCTGCGCGCGGTGAAAGGCGGCGTGGTGACCGGCGTGCTGCTTTCGGTGGCAAGGATGATCGGCGAAACCGCGCCGCTGCTCTTCACCGCACTCAACAACCAGTTCTTCACCACCGACATGAGCCAGCCGATGGCGAACCTGCCGGTGGTGATCTACAACTTCGCATTAAGTCCCTACGCCGACTGGCAGGAACTCGCCTGGGGAGGCGCGGCGCTGATCGCGCTGATGGTCCTCGGCATCAACATCGCGGCGAGAGTGCTGTTCCGCGACCAGGTGCGCAGCTGACAATCAAACGAGCCAACCATGCCACTTCATTCCGACTCAACGCTGTCCAATCGACCGCGGCCCGCCGCGGCTCCACCGCCGGCGTCCACCTTCCAGTCGCCGATCGAGGACCCCGTGATGCAGATCAGGGACCTGGACTTCTACTACGGCAAGTTCAAGGGCCTGAAGACGGTCAACCTCGACATCGCTCGCCGGCAGGTCACGGCTTTCATCGGACCGTCCGGTTGCGGCAAGTCGACCCTGCTGCGCACCTTCAACCGGATGTTCGACCTCTATCCAGGGCACCGTGCCGAAGGTCAGATCCTGATCCGGGGCAAGAACATCCTGGATGCCGACCAGGACGTCAACCTGCTGCGCGCCAAAATCGGCATGGTGTTCCAGAAGCCCACCCCGTTTCCGATGACCATCTTCGAGAACATCGCCTTCGGCGTGCGGCTCTATGAGTCGCTCGACTCGAGGGCGATGGCCGAGCGCGTGGAATGGGCCCTGCGAAAGGCGGCGTTGTGGGACGAAGTCAAGGAAAAGCTCGACCAGAGCGGCTTGAGTCTGTCCGGTGGCCAGCAGCAGCGCCTGTGCATTGCCCGGATGGTCGCGGTGAAGCCCGAGGTGCTGCTGCTCGACGAGCCGACCAGCGCGCTCGACCCGATCTCCACCGCCAAGATCGAGGAACTGGTCAACGAGTTGAAAGCCGACTACACGATCGTGATCGTTACGCACAACATGCAGCAGGCGGCGCGGATCTCGGACTACACGGCCTACATGTACCTCGGAGAGCTGATCGAGTTCGGCAAGACAGACGAGATCTTCATCAAGCCGAAGCGAAAGGAAACCGAAGACTACATCACCGGCCGCTTCGGCTGAACAGCGCGAGCACAGGATGGACCACACCTACACCCCGTTCGATACCGATCTCCAAAGGCTTCGCAGCACCTGCACCGTGATGGCGGCCCTCGTGGAACGGCAGTTCCTGCGCGCGGTGGATGCCGTGATGACCGAGGATCCAGGCCGGATCGTCCAGGTTCTGGCGGACGAGGCCGAGGTGAACCGCATGCACCTGCAGACCGACCTACTGTGCAACCGGATGATCGCGAAATTGCAGCCGATCGCGGTGGACCTTAGGGAGATACTTGCCGCGCTGCACATGAACAACGACCTCGAGCGGATCGGCGACGAGGCCAAGAAGATCGCACTCAAGGCGCGTCAACTCGTGCCCAGGCCGCTGCCGATCGCCACCGATCGGATCGCGACGATGGCGGACATCGCCTGCGGGATGCTGCGCCTCGCCGTCGACGCCTATCTGCGCCTGGATCCGCTGGTGGCCGGGGCGCTGGTGGCGCGCGACCGGGAGGTGGACGGCCTGCGTAACGACTTGACGAACGAACTGGCCGCCGTCATGAGCGCGACCCCGGCCAGCGTCTCGACGGCGCTGGCGCTCATCTTCGTGGTGCAGTCGATCGAACGGGTCGGGGACCACGCCACCAACATCTCCGAGTACGTGGTCACCGTGGTCGACGGCACCGATCCGCGCCACTCGAAGTCGGTCGCCTCGCTCTGACCGCTATCTCCGGCCGCCGGCAACCAGGTAGATGCCGAACAGAGTCACGCCCATGCCGGCCAGCGCGATCGGGGCCAGCGACTCGCCGAACATCGCCCAGGCCATGACTGCAGTAATCGCCGGCACCAGGTACATGTAGCTGGTGACCGTGGTCGCCCTGCCCTCCCGGAGCATCAGAAACATCAGCGAAATGCCGCCCCCGGTCAGCACCAGTACGGACCACAGCAAGGCGGCAAACACCGGTGTATTCCAATCGATCCGGAACGATTCAAAGGCGAAGGCGAATGGCAGCATCACCACGATCGAGGCCATCGCCTGGATCGCCTGTCCTGCGCGCAAGTCGAATCGCGGCACGAATCGCTTCTGGTAGAGCGTGCCGGCAGTCATCGAAAACAGCGCGAACACGCACAGCAGCGTCGGCGCAGTGAGCGGCGTGCCGGCCTGCAAAAGCTTCTGCCAGACCACCAGCACCACCCCGGCGAAACCGAGCGCGACACCGAGCCACTGGCGGCGCGACACCCGCTCATGCACGAACGCGGCAAGCGCCGCGGTCAGCACCGGCTGGAGATTCACGATCAGCGCCGAGACCCCCGCCGGCATGCCCTGGCTGATCGCCACCCACACGCCGCCGAGATAGCAGGCGTGCATCAGGATGCCCGCCGTGGCCAGGTGCAGGACATCGCGGGGCGCGGGCCAACGCGAACGGGCCACCGCCGCCAGCACCAGCATCAGCGCGGTGGTGCCGGCAAACCGCCACAGCAGGAAGGTCAGCGGCTCGGCGTGGGGTGCGGCGTACTTGGCGACGACATAGCCCGACGCCCAGATCAGGATGAACAGCGCAGGCGCAAGACGGACGAGCGGGCGCGACGCGGAGGTGGTGGGCATGTCGGAATTGTTACTGATCGTGACCCGGAAGTATCACCCGCCGACGCAATCGTCCAACTGGAGGGCTGGCGTGGGCGCTCGGGCCGATCGGGTACCATTCCATGGGCCGCCTCGGGAAGAGCAGCGCCCCCCAGACACGGATAGACATGAGCAAGAAAGTAGCACTGATCACAGGTATCACCGGCCAGGACGGCGCCTATCTGGCGGAACTCCTGCTCTCCAAGGGCTACGATGTCCACGGCATCAAGCGTCGTTCGTCCCTGTTCAACACGGACCGGATCGACCACCTCTATCGCGACCCGCACGAAACCGGTCGTGATCTGACCCTGCACCACGGCGACCTGACCGACTCGTCCAACCTCATCCGGATCGTTCAGCAGGTGCGCCCGGACGAGATCTACAACCTCGCGGCCATGAGCCACGTGGCGGTGTCGTTCGAGGAACCCGAGTACACCGCCAATGCGGACGGCATCGGCACGCTCAGGCTGCTGGAGGCGATCCGGATCCTGGGCCTGGAGAAGACCACCCGCCTCTACCAGGCCTCGACCTCCGAGCTGTACGGGCTGGTGCAGGAGACGCCGCAGAAGGAGACGACGCCCTTCTATCCGCGCTCGCCCTACGCGGTGGCCAAGCTGTACGCGTACTGGATCATCGTCAACTACCGTGAAGCTTACGGGATGTATGCCTGCAATGGCATCCTCTTCAACCATGAGTCCCCGGTTCGCGGAGAAACCTTCGTCACCCGCAAGATCACCCGTGCGATGGCCCGGATCCGGCTGGGGCTCCAGGACTGCGTCTACCTCGGCAACCTGTCGGCCCGCCGCGACTGGGGCCACGCCCGCGACTACGTGGAAATGCAGTGGCGGATGCTGCAACAGGACAAGCCCGA
>JBBRJB010000166.1:0-6248 GCA_038220085.1 Burkholderiales bacterium | reverse complement strand
CGGTACGGATGCAGTCGCCGGGCCGGCGCGACCACCCTTCCGTGATTGTCATGTTCGCGAAGATCGCGCCTTGCACCATCACCGGATTGGTGACGCCGAAAACCAGGGCTTTCGGCGCGATGCCCTTGTGTTTGATGTCGTGGAAGGCCCAGCCGGCAGCGATGCCGCCTTTCGCGGTCGGAAAGAAGCAGATTTTGTCGCGGATCTGGGTGCCCTCCAGCTTGTGGCCCGGCTTGGAGATCAAGCCGGTCCATCGGTCGAGGTCGTAGCGCGGGCTGAAGCCTTCGTCGGACACGACGGCCTCGCCTTCGACGACCTCGCCGAACGCCCGCTCGACCTGAATGGTTTCGAGTACGTCACTCATCTGATGCTCCCGGTGGTAGCGATGTCCACACAATCCTGTGTCCGCCGCAGGATGGTGTTGAACCGGTGCGCGCCGATGATGTTGACGATCTTGGCCGAGTTGGAAATCATGTTGGTCCAGCCGTTGTGCTTCTTCATCTGCGACAGGTTCTGCAGGATGTAGAAGCACACGCCCTCCATCATGGTCACCCCGGCGCTCTCGAGCTTTGCGATGTAGCCGAGCTTGCGCGCAGCGGAGATCACGCCGTTGCTGCTGGTGACGAATACCTGGGTGCCCGGATGCACGGTCCGACCCTCGAAACGCTCGGCGAGGTTCTTCAGTTCCCAGATCGACAGCTGCGGGCCGGAGAACACGACCAGGTCGCAGCGGCCGTCCTTCAGGTCGTAGCGCCGGTAGACCTCGGCGATGTCCTGATTTGTGATCTTCATCCGGCGATGGGGAGTGTTGCCTCCCAGGGCGGCCTCCACCGACGGTGCCTCAGGCGTGACGCCGACCATGTGGAACATTCCCATCGATCCGTAGCTGGCCAGGCCCGCGCCCAGGTGCTTGAGCTCGTCGGAGGTCGGTGTGCGCCTGATGCCGGTGAATACCGGCACCTGGTAGTAGCTCTGGTTGGTTTCCCCGACGAGCTTCGAGACCGCTCCCCAGTCGGCCAGGTCGTCCAGGTCGGCGTCGACCTCGACCACGAAGGTGCCTCGCCGATGCTCGTCGAGCTGGAACCCGTACTCGGGCACGCGCCGGGTCAGGCCGGCGGCGAAGGCGGCGGGACCGCTTTCGAAGTTGCTGCGCGCGCCGAACACCGAATTGGCGTAGATGACGGTGCCGGTATCCCCCCAGGCCACCCGTTCTCCGAGGTGCGGCTGGTACAGGGTCTGGTAGTTGATGCAGGTGTCGGTGGTGGTGACATTCATCTGCTGGAGCAGCCCGATCAGCTTGCGCTCCTTCACCGCCTCGCCTGCATCCTGGTGCAGCTTGTCGACCAGCGCAAAGTCGAAGCTGCGCGCGTTGGTGCTGACGTTGACCGCGCAGCGGGCCTTGCGGGCGGCGGTGCATTCAAGCCACTTGAGGCCGCCGTCGCCCATGACCTCGATGTCGCCCATCATGTGGACGTTGGTCACCGGGACCAGCCGCCGCGCCCCCCAGAATTCACCCACCTTGATCAGGTAGGCGATCGCCTCCTGCACCGCCGGTCCCTGCGCGCCATCGAACATGGCCTGTTCTTCGTCGGTCAGTTCCATCGTCATTGCTCCTTCTGTAATGCCGTCTTGCTGCGTGTGTTGCCCGGTCGCGCGGATGCGGGCGGCCGGCCTACCTGCGCGATCTGGCGGGTGATGGCCAGCGGACCTTTCACGCTCAGGTTGAACCGGTAGCTCTCCGGGCGGATGATGAAACGCGAGTGCTCGAGCGCGCTGCCGTCTGCCGCATAGGAAGTCCGCTCCATGATCAGCACCGGGCTGCGCGGCGGCAGGGCGAGCAGGCCCGCTTCCACTTCGTCTGCTTCGTGGGCCATGATGCCGACCTCGGCGCCCGCGACCGACCTGCCGAGCAGTGTCTGCAGGATCGCGTAGATCGGGTGCCGCGCGGCCTGCTGGCGGGTCACCGACCGCGCAAACGGCGGCAGCCAGGCGCGGGCGACGGCGAATGGATGACCATGCAGACGGTAGACCCGCTCCAGGCGCATCACCGGCTCGGCGCCGGTGCCGAAAAGCGTCCGGATCTGGTCGGGCGGCGCCTCGGCATCGAATGTCACCAGCTGGGTTTGCGGCACGTGGCCGGTGGCGACCAGAGAATCGTAGAATCCTTTCAGCTCTTCGAGTTCATGTGTCACGACGGGGCCGCACACATAGGTGCCCTTGCCCTGCCTGGCCTCGACCAATCCCTCGCGCGAGAGAGTGCCCAGCGCCTGCCGGATCGTGATGCGTGAGACGCCCAGCCGCTGCATGAGGTCCTGCTCGGAAGGCAGCCGGGCGAACGGCGCCAGCAAGCCGCTGCCGATATCCGCGGCGAGGCGGTCTGCGATCTGCCGGTAGAGTGCGACGTTGCTGTCGCGGTCGATCTTGAAAGTCTTCATCGGGCGTGCCGCCGGCTACTGGCCCATCATCCGCTGCGGCAGCCACAGCGAAAGTGCCGGCAGGTAGTAGATGACGTAGAGCATCACGATCTGGATGGCCAGGAAAGGCAGGGCCCCGAGGGCCAGCGTCGCCAGCGGGATTCGCGAGACGCCATGGATGGTGTAGAGGTTGATCCCGACGGGCGGACTGATCTGCGCGATCTCCATCGCGATGCAGGCGAACACGCCGAAAGTGATCGGATCCATGCCCACGTGCATGGCGATCGGATAGAAGATCGGGATCGAGATCAGCAGCATCGCCGCGCTCTCCAGGAACATCCCGAGCACCAGGTAGACCAGGATCATCAGGGTCACGGTCACCAGTTCGTGCGAGTCGAACGAAGTGATCCACCCGGCGATCGTCTGGGGAATCTGCTCGAAGGTCAGCAGATGCGCGAAGTACTGTCCGAATATGACCAGCATCAGCAGCATGCAGGTGGTCCGCGTTGCCACGCCTGCCGCCTGCAGGAACCTCTTCCGCGTGAGCCGGCGCTGCAAAAGCCCCAGCAGGATGATGTAGACGGTCGAAAGCGCGCCCACCTCCGTCGGCGTGAACAGCCCCGTGTAGATCGCGGCGATGATCACCACCGGCAGCACCAGGATGCCCGCCCCCTGCCGGGTCGCGCGCCAGCGCTCGCCCGGTGCCAGGACGTGGCGGGTGAGTACGCGCGGACGGCTGAGCATGACGTAGATCGTGAACAGCGTCAGCATCAGGATGCCGGGCACGATGCCCGCGATGAACAGCTTGCCGATCGAGGTTTCGGTGATGACGCCGTAGAGAATGAAGGGAATGCTGGGCGGAATGATGATTCCCAGCGTGCCGCCGCCGGCGCAGAACCCTCCCGCCTGGCGGGTTGAGTAGCCCTCGTCGCGCAGCAGCGGGATGGCCACGATGCCGACCGTGGCAGCGCACGCGATGCTCGAGCCGCTGATGGCGGCGAACACGCCGCAGGCGAGGATGGTTGCCATGCCGAGCGAATTGGGCAGGTTGCCGACCCAGACCTTGGTGAAGGCGAACAGGTCTTTGCCAGCGTCGATCTTCTCGACCAGGACGCCGGTCAGGATGAACAGCGGTATGGCGACCAGCTCGAAGATCGACGAGCTCTGCCAGACGATGTCGCCGAACGTGGAAAGCGCGAGTTCGAAGCCCTTCGAGAGCGAGAATCCGATGAACGCCGCCAGTCCCATCGATACGAACACCGGTATCGATAACAGCATGAAGAGAAACAGCAGGGCGATCGTCAGCAGGCCGATGGATTCCATGGTGGGGGCAGGAAGCAGGTGGGCGCGGGTTTCGGCTCAGGCGAATTCCGACGCTTCCGAAGGCGATTGCCTGAGGATCAGCATCGCCGCGGCCTGCAAAGCCAGCGCCAGGCCGCCGAGCGGTACCACCGCCTGCGGCAGGTAGAGCGGGACGTTGAAGATGGAGGCCGACCTGACGCCGTAGCTCCAGGAGTCGAAGGCTGTCATGGCGCCGCAGACGGCAATGACGACCGCGAACAGGAGGGTTCCCGCCAGCGACAGGTCGTCCAGGAACTGGCGGCGACGCGGGAACAGTGTCAGCAGGATCTGCACCCTGAAATGATTGCCGTGCCGCAGGGCATAGGCGTTGGCCAGGAAAGCGCCGCAGATCAGGGCATACTGGCTGACTTCGAATACCCACGTGGTGGGCACCCCGACCTTGCGCGCGAGGGCATCGTAGAAAATCGGAAAGCTCAGCAGGGCGATGACCGCGACCGCGATCACGCCCAGTGCCTGCCCGATCGCCTGCATCCCGCGCGCCAAGGCTTGCATCGGTGTCTCCTCCGCCCAGTCGTCCTAGGTCGTTATAGATCCGATGGTAGGAGTACGCCGCGGCGCTGTCAACCTGGACTCCTGGCGGTCCTCACCTGGCGGTCCTCTCGCCGTACTCCAATGCCACCCGCGGTAACATCGACGTGGCGTTGAGCGTGGTCTGACCGGCAAACCTGCTTGCTGCCCGCGCGGTGGTCAGCGGCGCGCATCCGCGACGGGGAGGCCGTACATGTCCATCGATTCGGGTACCCCGCCGTCGGAAAGCCTGCCGGCAGCGACGGCCGTGGCGCTTGCCTTTCTCGACGCGATGGAGCGTCGCGACCTCGATGCCGCCCGCCGGTTCCTGGCAGCGGACTTCACGATGTGCTTTCCCGGGGGGGTCTCGATGCGCAGCCTGGCGGAGCTGGTCGACCGATCCCGCAAACGCTATCGTTCCGTCGGCAAGACCTTCGAACGGCTCGACCACTGTCGCACGCAGTCGGTGGAGGTGGTCTACTGCTCGGGCCGGCTGAACGGCGTCTGGCTGGACGGCCGCGCTTTCTCGGACATCCGGTTCATCGACCGTTTCGAACTGGTCGATGGCCTGATTCGACGGCAGGACGTCTGGAACGACATGGGTGAAGTGCTGGCGGATCGCAGCAGCTGACAGTGAAAGTGAAGACACCGGACATCAAGACGCCATGACCCCATCCCTCGCTGAACTCGACGCCACCGCAGACCTGCTGCTCGCCGTGGCGGAAGCGGAAATTCTCCCGTTGTTTCGTCGGCTTGACGAAAAGGACATCCGCACCAAGTCGTCTGCGATCGATTTTGTCACTGTCGCCGACGAGGCCGCGGAGCGGGTGCTCGCGGCCGAACTGCGCCGGATGTACCCGGGTGCCGTCATCGTCGGCGAGGAGGCCGTGTCGGCAGATCCCGGGGTCCTGCAGACGCTTGCCGGCGCGGAGTTCGCCATCACCATCGACCCGGTCGACGGTACCCGCAATTTTGCCGCCGGCATCAGCGTATTCGCCGTGATGGTGGCCTTCCTGGCGCATGGTCAGCCGGTGGCGAGCGTGATCTGTGATCCGGTCGTGCGGGATTGGGCGATTGCCGCAAAAGGAGAGGGGGCGTGGCTGCGGCATCGGGACGGCAGCCGGGATCGGCTTCGGGTCGCCCCGCCGCGGCCGATCGACGCAATGGAAGGATGCGGCCTCTGGGCGCATATGCCGAAGAAACTCCGACCGGAGTTCGCGCAGCGCCTGGTGCGGTTCGCGGCGACTGCGGGCTTCCGCTGTGCCGGTCACGAGGCCCGGGTGGTGGCCGGCGGCAAGTACGACTTTGCGTTGTTCCACAAGCTCACGCCTTGGGACCACGCGCCCGGCGTGATTCTTCATCGGGAAGCGGGCGGTCATGTCGCCCATTTCGATGGCGCCGATTATGATCCGCTGCGGCTTCGAGGCGGCCTGCTGTATGCAGCGGACCGCACTTGCTGGCTCGCGGTACGAGACGCGCTCGGTCTGTAGTTCAGGTTCGCCAATCGGCTGCGGACAGAGCCGAAAGAATCGCCCGCCGGCTTTCGGCGCGCAAGCGCGCGACCGTCCAGGCGCCCGGTTCCAGCGTGACGACCGCCACTCCCCGGTCCGCTGCGCGCCGTGCCAGCCAGGCCGGCGATTCGCCGGTGGCAATGAGTACGTCGGCTGCAGCGAGGCTTGCGTCCAGGCCCAGCGCCTGCTGCTCGAAAGCGAGCCGCGGGATGAGTGTCGCGCCGGCAAAAGCAACCAGCCCGGCGCCCACGCCGCCCGAGGCGCCACCGCCACGAAGCGCTGCCACATCGAGTCCCAACTGCTGCTGAATAACCGTGGCGAAGGTCGCGAGCCCGCGCTCCAGTCGCAGCACCTGCGCCGGCGAAGCGCCCATGCGGGGACCATGGACGCGGGTAACTCCATGCTCGCCGATCAGGTCGTCGGCCGGGGTGACGACCGCTTCGATCGCGACGCG
>JBBRJB010000165.1:0-6260 GCA_038220085.1 Burkholderiales bacterium | reverse complement strand
CGACTTTCCAGTCCGTCCTGAGTCCTCGGCCTGCCGCCACGGTTGACAGCCTCTTCACGCTGGCAGGGCGAAATCCTGGTGCCACCGGCGGAGATCGAGCGATGGACCCGCGACATACCGGATGCCATCAAGCGCGACATTTATTTCGCCACGGCGCAGGTCAGGCGGTTCGCGCTTGCCCAGCGGGATTCGATCCGCGAATTCTCGGTCGAAGTGCATCCCGGCCTGGTCACCGGCCAGCGCCCGTTCAGTGTCGACCACCGGCGCCGCCCGGGCGTTCGATCCGGTGTCAACGCCGCCCCAGGCGAACCGGTTTGATCTGGTGGTCGACGCGGTGGGCGGCAAGGCGACCCGAGCCAGCGCTTTGGCGGCGGTCAAACCTGGTGGCGTCATCCTGCACATCGGGCTGATGGACTGGGCGAGCGAAATCGACATGCGCAAGCTCACCCTCTCGGAAATTACGCTGATCGGCACCTATACTTACTCGACCGCGGATATGAGGGCGACGGTGCAGGCACTGCACACCGGCGTCTTCGGCGATCTCGCCTGGGTGGAGATGCGGCCGCTGGCTGAAGGCGCCGCTGCCTTCGCCGATCTGACCGCGGGGCGAAGTGCCTCTGCGAAAATCGTGCTGCAACCGCATTGAGCCGGATCGAGACGTAAAGAGCCGTACCGAGCCGTACCGAGGCGTACTGAGACGTACTGAGACGTACTGAGGCGTACTGAGGCGTACTGAGGCGCGCTGAAGCGCACGGAGGAGACAACGCATGGCATCGCCAGGATCGCCCGCAATCCCGCCCGGCCCGGCAAGCAAGCCACGCGGCCGGGTGCCGTTCCTGGTGGCTGCCTTCTTCATGGCGGTGTACTTCGTCAACATCGCGGTCGGCATGGCGGCGGTCAAGCTCGGCTGGCAGGTCAGTCGCCTCGGCGATCTCTGGGAATTCCTGGTCGTCCTGGTTTCCATGATTTTCTTCGTCGCCGGCGTACTGGCGGTGGAGGATGAGCGGCCCGAGAAGCCGCAGTCGCACTGATATCTCAACCAAAGCAAAGAGGAGCACCTCATGTCACGACCCCTGTCGCAATCCACTATCGCCCCCGCCTCGCCGCAACGGCGCCGCTTCCTGCAGGTCGCGGAGCGCTACGGCTTCACGACTGCCGTCCTTGCCAGCAGCGGCGGCTTCCTCTGGTCGGATTCCGCCGTGGCGCAGACCGCCGACGACGAGAGCGCCAAGCAGAAGGCTGCGAAGCACAACATGATCTTCGCGACCGAGTACAAGCTCGATTCGTTCAAGACCTATCCGATCATGCAGGAGGCTTTCAAGGAGAACCTGCAGAACGCAACCAAGGGCGCGCTGTACGTGCGCCTGCATCCCGCCGGCCAGCTCGGCGTGGGCGCCGCGCTCGGCCAGAAGGTGCAGGGCGGCACGGTGCAGGGCGGCGGCCTGTCGCTGTCCAATTTCTCGCCGTTCGCGCCGATCGTGGATGTGATCAACATCCCGTTCTGGTGCGGGGAGAACCAGCGCTTCGCGAATCTGGTGACCTCCAAGGTCTGGGCCGACGAGATCAATCCCAAGGTCAATGCGAAGAACTTCAAGCCGATGTTCTACTACACCGTCGATCCGCGTACGATCGCCGCGCGCAAGGGGTTCGGCAAGATCATCAAGACGCCGGATGACATGCGCGGAGTGAAGATGCGCATCCCGCCCTCGAAACTGCTTGGCAAGTTCTACCAGCTCGCCGGCGCCAATCCCACCATCGTCGCGTGGGGGGAGACGCCGACAGCGCTCAAGCAGGGCGTCGCTGACGCCCTCGATCCGGCCATCGGTGCGCTCTACACCTTCGGCTTCATCGACATCCTCGAATCGATCACGGCGGTGTCGTCGGTGCCGGATGCGCAGATGTTCGCCTGCAACCTGCCGTGGTTCCAGAGCCTGCCGAAAGAGATGCAGTCGCAGTTCGACGAGGCGTCCGAGAAGACCCAGGAAGCATCGTTTGCCCAGATCGAATCGGCTCGCAAGACATCGATCGACGCCATGAGCAAGGCCGGCATCAAGTTCTACAAACCCAACGCAGCTGAGATGCAGAGCTGGGTCGAGGCCTGCGGCGAGCAGCGCGCCGAGTGGAACGAGAACAAGATCGAACTGGCCGGATCGACCGCCACCTTCGACAAGCTCAAAACCGCCGCCAACACGAAAGGGCGGTACACCGTGGGCGACTTCAAGGGCTGACCGCTATGCGCCGCTTCCTGGCAGCCATCGACCGCGATGGCGAACGCTACCTGATGCTGGTGTTCTACTGCATGATCGTGTTCGTCATCGTGATCGAGGTGATCCGCCGCTTCGTGTTCAGCTATTCCTCGCTCTGGGGCGAGGAGGCCGCACGCTATGCCTTCATCTACCTCGGCTGGATCGGTGCTTCGTATGCGGTGAAGCGGCGCGCGCACATCCGTTTCGACGTGATCCTGATGGCGCTGCCGAAGCGCCTGCATGGCTACGTCTTCATCCTGGGCGATCTGGTCACGATCGTGTTCGCCTGTTTCGCGATGTACTGGACGCTGCACGTGATCGGCACCTTGCTGCAGTTCGGTGCCGAGTCCTATGCCTTGCGGATCAACAAGGCATGGTTCGAGGCGGCGGTACCGATTTCGATGGCCATGATGATGGTGCGCCTGGTGCAATCGCTGATCCGCGATGTCCGGGACCTGCGCGCCGGGCGCGACGCCTACCGCGGCGCACTTCTGTTCGACGCTGACTGAGGCGGCTGCCCGTGGCGATAACCCTGAGCTTGTTGCTGATGCTGGCGCTGCTGGCGCTGGCGGTGCCGTTCTTCGTGGCGCTCGGCATGGGCACCATCGTGTTGCTACTGTCGACCAACGCGCTGCCGCTGTCGTTGCTGGGCGAGGCGCTGTTTGAGGGCGTCGATTCCTTCGCCCTGATCGCGATACCTCTGTTCGTTCTGACCGGCGACGTGATGGTCCGATCGCGCCTGGCCTACAAGCTGCTGGATCTGGCTGAAGCGACCACCGGCAGTTTCCGCTCCGGGCTGGGAACCTCGACCGCGCTGGGATGCGGCTTCTTCGCCTGCATCTCCGGTTCGGATGCGGCCGATGCCGCGGCGATCGGCCGCATCACCATGGATCGGCTGGTGGAGAGAGGGTATCCGAAGCCCTACGCCTGCGCACTGGTCGCGGCCGGCGCCTGCACCGGCATCCTGATTCCGCCCTCCATCTCCTACATCATCCTCGGCCTGGTGCTGGGAATTTCCTCGACGACGCTGTTCACCGCTGCGATCATTCCGGGCATCCTGGTGCTGCTGGGCGTGCTCTTCACCAACGCGGTGATGAACCGGCTATCGGGCTACGAGCACTCGATCGACCGGTTCTCCTGGAAGCGTTGGCTCGCGACCCTGAACGACGCGAAGTGGGCCGTGTCGATACCGTTCATCATCCTTGGCGGGATCTACTCAGGCATCTTCACGCCGACCGAGTCGGCGGCGGTTGCCGTCGCGGTGGCGCTGGTGGTCGGCCTGGCTCAGAAAACCATCCGCGTTCGCGACTTCCCCTCGATGCTGGAGACATCGGCCCGGGTCAACGGCGTCATCCTGCCGATCATCGCGGTGGCGATGCTGTTCGCCCAGGCGCTCACCGTGCTGGACGTTCCCCAGACCTTCGTGCGCGAACTGGCCGGCCTCACCCAGGATCCAGTGATGCTGGTGATGGTGATGCTGCTGATTTTCGTGATTGCGGGCATGTTCATGGAGACGACGCCCAACATCGTCATTCTCGGGCCGCTGCTCTTTCCGGTGGCTCAGAGCATCGGCATGGACCCGATCCACTTTTGCGTTTTCATGATCACCTCCCTCGGCCTCGGCTTCATCACACCCCCGATGGGGCTGAATCTGTTCGTGATGGCGAGCCTGACCGGGGAACCGATCATGTCGATCGCCTATCGCGCGATACCGTTCGTGCTGGTGATGGTCATCATTGCGATCGTCGTCGGATTCATGCCGCAGCTGTCACTTTTCCTGCTGCGGTAGACGCCAGCCGGGCAGGCAGGAATCAACGGCCGGGCGGATCCATTCCCTTGATCGGGTCATCCTTCAGGTCGGGACCGATTTCGACGATCTTGTCGTCGGTGGCCTCTTCCTTGTAGCTGCCGGGCTGCTTGCGGGCGGCCTCGCGTTCGGAGTCCTCCAGCGCCTTGCGCTGTGCCTGGCCCGATTGTCCGGACTTTCCAGATTGTCCGGGTTGTCCGGGTTGTCCAAGCTTTCCGGGCTTGTCATTGGGGTCGCTCATCTTCGTTCTCCTTTGAAGTGAAGTCAGGGTGCGGCGGCGCCCGGATAGGCTGCCGCCCGCAACTGGGTGGCCAGATGGACCGCATTGCGGACCATCATTGCGGTCGCGTTGGCGGTCGCTTCCGGCGGTTCTTTCAGGTCCTTGTAGTCGACGCCCTTCATCGCCTCTCCGACCCAGTAGGTGACCGCGTTCGGAGCGAGCGTGAAACCGACGTCGTTCAGCGCCTGGTACATCTCCGCGGCGACATGATGTGCGCCGTCCTCATTGCCGACGACGGCCACCGTCGCCACCCGTCCGTAAGAAGGCAGGCGCTGTTGATCGTCGGTCTCGCTCAGGAAGCCGTCCATGCGCTCGACCACCCGTTTGGCGACGCTGCTTGGCTGGCCCATCCAGATCGGCGTGCCCAGCACCAGGATGTCTGCCGCGAGAATCTGCTCTCGAATCTCCGGCCAGTCGTCCCCAGGCCCCTCGTCGGAGGTGACGCCGGGAAGGATATTGAGGTCGGTCATATTGACCATCTCAAAGGCCACCAGGTGTTTTTTCAGGTTCTCGCCCACCTGCGACAGGAGCAGGGCGGTGGAAGAGGCCTGACCGGCTCGCTTCAAGGTGCAGTTCAGTCCGATGGCTTTCAGCATTCCCCCTCCCGTGACTTGCATTGTGGGCCGAGCAATAGTCGTACCCAGGAACCCAGGGTAGAGACGCCGCCCCGGGCGGGCGGCGTGGGAGAGCCTTACGGACGGCTAGACTAGTATGCGGACAGCAGCTTGAGCAGTTCCGGCGAGAATTTGCTGCGCTGGGCGTCGTTGAAGCTGGCCGCCGACGCCTGCCATTTCTCCCATTCCGGCGACTCCTTGGTTGGCACGAAAACCTCCATGCCGTTCTCCTTGGCCACGCCGAGGAACTTGTCGTAACTGCCGATCATGAAATCCTGCGCGCGGTTGCGGGCGTCCGCGGCTGCCTTCATGATGATTTCCTGCTGGGGCTTGGGCAGCGCGTTGAAGCGCTTGAGGTTCATCACGTAGCCGTGGATGTAGGTGCCCAGCAATCCATTCGAGGCCATCAGTTGCTTCGCCACCTCGAAGTGCTTGAGCCCGACCATTCCCTGCAGGCCGCCGACCGCGCCGTCGACGGTGCCGCGTTGCAGTGCCTGGTAGACCTCGCCGACGCTCAGCACCACCGGGGATGCATCCAGCGACTGCAGCAGTTCCGCATGTCCCTTGGAGGTCGCGCGCAACTTGCGTCCCTTGAGATCTTCCGGCACGCGCAGGGGGAACGTCGTCGAGACGACCGGCGGACCGATGTCGAAGATGCAGAGGATCTTCACGCCGGACTTCTGGAACTGTCCGTCGAACCATTCGAAGAGGTCGCTGCCCGGCACGAGTTTGTCCCGGGTCTGCTGCATCGACAGCGGCCACAGGGGCATCACCGTGACCGATACGTCGGGAATGCGGCCGGCCCAGCTGTCGAGGGTGGCCAACGAGATGTCGACCGTGCCGGCGGGAATCGCGTTCGGCACGAACGCCTGCTTGACCATCTGGTCGTCGGGGAAGTATTTGAAGCTGATGGCGCCTTTGCTCTCCTTCTCCACTGCTTCCATGAACGGCTTGGTGAACTCCTTCACCTGGGGGTGGCTGGAAGCGCCCCAGGTCGCGAGCGAGAGCGTCTGGGCCGTCGCAAGCCCGGTTGCCAGTGCCAGTGCCGCTGCGATCACGCCTTTGCCGAATGTATGCGTCGTCATGTTGTGTCTCCTTGTTCGATGAGGGCGGTTATGCCCGCCTGAGCAGTTCGATGATCCGCCGGCCGGGGTCGACCCGGACCCAGTCGCCGGTACGGATGCAGTCGCCGGGCCGGCGCGACCACCCTTCCGTGATTGTCATGTTCGCGAAGATCGCGCCTTGCACCATCACCGGATTGGTGACGCCGAAAACCAGGGCTTTCGGCGCGATGCCCTTGTGTTTGATGTCGT
>JBBRJB010000164.1:0-6267 GCA_038220085.1 Burkholderiales bacterium | reverse complement strand
CCGCGGCCCGCTCGATCTCCGTTTCCAGGCGATCCAGCATCTGCGCGGCGCGCGTGACAAAGCTTTGCTCGCCCATCAACGACTGCTCCAGCTATAGTTGCATATGCGCCTCATTCTAATCGCTGCCCTTACCACCGGCTGCCTCGGGCTCGCCGCATGCGGCCAGAGCGGTCCCCTGCGCTTGCCGCCGGGAAAACCTGTTCCGCCACCCCCGGTCGCCGCGCCCGCAACCCTTCCCCCGGGAGCGCACACTCCCATCATCGAGAATCCGACAGACAGCAGCAAGGACGCCACCACCCGATGAACAGCCGATCTACCTCCGGGCAAGCCATGGCGCCGTGGCTGCGTCGCGATGCGACCGGCCACCTGCTGGCCGATGGCATCGACCTCACCGCGCTGGCAGAGCAGTTCGGCACGCCGCTCTACGTCTATTCCCGCAGCCATATCGAAGCCACGTTCGAGCTTTTCCGCTCTGCGGTGAAGGGCCGCAACGCCACGATATGCTATGCCCTGAAGGCCAACAGCAATCTCGCGATCATCGAATTGATGGGACGGCTCGGCTGCGGTTTCGACATCGTTTCGGGTGGCGAACTGGAGCGGGTCATCGCTGCCGGATGCGATCCCCGCCAGGTCCTGTTTTCGGGTGTCGGCAAGTCCGTCGCAGAGATGACACGGGCCCTCGAAGTCGGCGTACGTTGCTTCAATGTGGAATCGCTGGCGGAACTCGAGCGTCTGGACCAGGTCGCCGGCCGGCTCGGCCGGATCGCACCGATATCGATCCGGGTGAATCCTGATGTCGATGCGGCCACCCATCCCTACATCTCCACTGGCCTCAAGGAGAACAAGTTCGGAATCGCCTGCGAGGAAGCTGTGCCGGTGTACCGGCGCGCCGTCTCGCTGGCCAATATCGACGTCGTCGGCATCGATTGCCACATCGGTTCTCAGATCACCGAAATCGCCCCCTTCCTCGCGGCACTCGATCGGGTGCTGGAACTGGTCGACCAGCTTGCAGCCGCCGGCATCGGGATCAGACACCTGGACCTCGGCGGCGGACTCGGCATCTGCTATTCCGACGAGACACCACCGGCGCCGAAGGCGCTGATGGATGCCTTGTTCAGCCGCATCGGCCAATGGCGCGGTAGCGAGGCGCCTGAGGTGCTGTTCGAGTTCGGCCGCGCGCTGGTCGGCAATGCCGGCCTGCTCCTGACCCGCATCGAATACCTGAAGCAGAACTACGACAAGCGGTTTGCGATAGTCGATGCGGCCATGAACGACCTGATCCGGCCGTCGCTGTACGACGCTTACCATCGGATCGAACCGGTGGTGCAACGGCCAGGGCCTCCGGCGCTCCTGGACATCGTCGGGCCGATCTGCGAATCCGGCGATTGGCTGGGACGGGACCGGTCGCTGACGATCGAAGCCGGCGACCTGCTGGCCATCCTGTCCGCAGGCGCCTATGGGGCGGTGATGAGCTCCAACTACAACACCCGTGCGCGCGCTGCCGAGGTTCTGATCGATGGCGGCAGGGTCTATGCCGTGCGGCCGCGCGAGACGGTAGCCGAAATGCTCGCGGCCGAGCGCCGGCTCAAGGCGCTGACGGCCTGACCCTAGTAGCCTGCCGGAGTAGGGGCAGCCTAGGAGCCTAGTGGCGCCGGGTGCCGCTCCCGGGCGGCAGCGGGTCGGGGCGGCCGTCGACCCGCGCCGGGGATTGCTGCATTACCGTTGCAGCGCGGCGCTGGTCGCGCTTGTGCTTCGGGAAAAGGCGATGCCAGTAGGGCAGCAGGATTCTGAACAGCAGCAGGGCGGCGACGATCCAAGCGAACAGCCAAGGTTCGGAGAGGTCGTTCTTGTCCTGCTTCAACCACCAGAAATGCAGGACCCCGAGGATGATGGTCGGATAGATCAGGGTGTGAAGACGCGACCAGCGCCGCCCGAGTCGGCGCTTCATCCAATGAGTGGACGTGAAAGCCAAGGCCGACATGATCAGAAAAGCGGCGAATCCCACCGTGATGAATGGACGCTTCCAGACATCCGCAAGAATGTCATCCAGCGCGAACCACTGGTCAAACCAGACATAGGTGATGAAATGCAGGACGGCGTAGAAAAAGGAGAACAGGCCGATCATGCGCCGAAGGCGGACGAGCCACTGCCAGCCGGTCAGTCGCCGCAACGGCGTCACGGTTAGGGTGATGCACAGGAAGGTCAAGGTCCAGAAACCGGTGGAATGCGTGACGAACTCGATCGGGTTGGCGCCGAGCCCACCCTCGAAACCGAGCACCACCAATCGCACGAACGGCACCAGCGAGACAGCGAACAGGGCGACTTTGAGCCACCCGAGGGCATTCACGTTGCGTGGGTCAGAAGTGCGTACGCAGGTCCATGCCGGCATACAGCTGTGCGACCTGTTCAGCATAGCCGTTGAAAAGCAGGGTCTTGCGCTTGCGCTGCAGGAATCCGTCTTCGCCGATCCGCCGCTCGGTGGCCTGGGACCAGCGCGGATGATCCACGCTCGGATTGACGTTCGAGTAGAAGCCGTACTCGGTCGGCCCGGCCCGTCCCCAGCTGGTGATCGGCTGCTTCTCGGTGAAACGGATCCTGACGATCGACTTGCCCGATTTGAAGCCGTACTTCCAGGGAATGACTATGCGAACCGGGGCACCGTTCTGGTTGGGCAGCACGCCGCCGTACATGCCGAAGGTCAGTGTCGTGAGCGGATGCATGGCCTCATCCATGCGAAGACCCTCGACGTAGGGCCAATCCAGGACATTGGAGCGCACCCCCGGCATCTGCTTCGGATCCGCCAGGGTGACGAATTCTATGAACCTGGCGTTGCCGGTCGGTTCCACCCGACGGATCAGTTCCGACAGGGAGAAGCCCACCCATGGAATGACCATCGACCAGCCCTCGACGCAGCGCATCCGGCAGACGCGGTCCTCCTGGGCGGCCAGCTTGATGAGATCGTCGACATCGAATACCTTCGGCCGCGCGATCTCACCTTCCACCGCGACCGTCCAGGGACGAAGCTGGAGCGTGCCCGCATAGCGCGCCGGATCCGATTTGTCGGTGCCGAACTCGTAGTAGTTGTTGTAGGTGCTGGCGTCCTCGAAACTGGTCTGCTTCTCCATCGTGGAGAGCGGACTCGGCTTTGCAGGGAGCCGTGCCAGCGACGACTGGCCAGTGCCCGATTGCTGGGCGTCAGCACGGCCGGCAGCGCCGAATCCAACCAGGCCGATGCCTGCCGCAGCCAGCAACCGCCGGCGGTCCCGATAGACCGCCTGGGGTGTGATCTCGCTCGCAGAAGGGTGTGACGAATCCGGGTTTCTGATCAACATGCTGGCCTCCACAGCGCCTCAGGCCGTCCACCGGCGCCGGCCGGCGGACATCGGTTCGACCATCTTATCCCAACGGTCGTGGCACCGCCCAAGACCTTACAGGCGGCGCTGCAAAGTCAGCGCACGCCCGCGATGTAATCGGCTACCGCCTTGATCTCCGGATCCTGCAGTCGCCCGGCAATGGTCGTCATCATGGCGCTGTTGCCGCGAGCACCGCTGCGGAAGGCTTTCAACTGCGCTTCGGTGTAGTCGGCGTATTGGCCGCCGAGCCGCGGATACTGCGATGGAATGCCCGATGCGGAAGGACCGTGGCAGCCGGCACAGGCAGGCACGCCCTTCTCAGCGATGCCGCCGCGAAAGATATTCCTGCCCAGATCGACTGTCTCCTTGTTTTTCGCAGCCGCCGGCTTGAGCGGTTTGGCGCTGTAAAACGCGGCCAGGTTTGCCATGTCCTGGTCCGAAAGAGGCGCTACGATGCCACTCATGATCGCATTCGGGCGAGCGGCCGTCTTGGCCCCTTCCTTGACTTTGAAATCGTGCAGTTGCTTCTGCAGATAAACCGGGTGCTGGGCGGCCAGCTTCGGATTGACGGGGGCGGTGCTGTTGCCATCGGGGCCGTGGCAGGCGGCACAGACCTGGTTCGCGAGCTGTTCGCCCTTGGCGGGGTCGGGCTTCTGCGCTCCCGGCTCTGCGCCCTGCGCCGACACGCCGGTGGCGACGAGGGCAGTGACGGCGACAACCCCCGCCAGGAAGGACTTCGACAGACCGCCAGCCACGGTATCCAGATACCTCATCGCGCGATTTCCTTGAGTCATGCTCTTGATTCGTGTGCTACAAGTCCAGCAAACCCTTGATTATACGATAATGCCCTGATGAAACTCCTGGCCACCGCGCGATTCAGCGACACCGTCGTCAAGCTCAACAAGCTGTTGGAGTCCAATCCCCACGGACTGCCCGAAGTGGCATTCGTCGGCCGTTCCAATGCCGGCAAGTCGTCATGCATCAACCTCATCTGCAATCGACGCCGGTTGGCTTTCTCCAGCCGAACCCCGGGACGCACGCAAGCCCTCAACCTGTTCGCGGTGGGGGCGCCGGGTCCGGCCGGCCCGGATGGCGAAGACAGCGTAGCGCCGGTCGGCTATCTGGTCGATACCCCGGGCTACGGATTCGCGGCCGCGCCGCCCAGCGCGAAGCGCTCCTGGCAGGCGCTTGCGGGCGACTACATCCGCCAGAGGGGGCCCCTCGCAGGCGTGGTGCTGATGGTGGACATCCGCCGGGAACTGACCGACCTCGACCGGCAGTTGCTCGGGTGGACGCCCCCGACGCTGCCCCTGGTCATCGTCATGACCAAGTCCGACAAGCTGCCTCGCCAACAGGCGCGCCGGGCAATGCGCCAGGTGGCCGACGACCCCCTGCTTGCCGGGCGGCAGGCGAGTCTGCTGGTCCTGCTGTTCTCCACCTTGAACCGGACTGGCGTCGAGACCTTGCAATCGGCGGTGGAAGCCCTCCTTCGCGGCCAACCGGTCGATCCGGCGGCACTCGAGAGCGGCCCGGGCGAGACCGCGCCGATCTACCGGACCCTGCGGACCCCGGTGGAACCCGACGCCCCCGCGCCCTTGTCTGCGGCCGTACCCACCGGCAGGTCTCCTCCGCCCCAAGCGACCATTCTGGAATCGAGCAATGACTGACCAGCCTTCTTTTTCGACCCGGTTCCCGGCGACTCGTCTGCGCAGAAATCGACGAAGCGACTTCAGCCGACGCCTCGTGCAGGAGAACCGCCTGACGGTGGACGACCTCATCTACCCCTGTTTCGTCCACGAGGGTGGATCGTCGGGCGCAGCGCCCGTCCCGGTTGCTTCGATGCCGGGCGTCCATCGCTACACGATCGAACAGTTGCTGGCCGTGGCGGAGCAATGCGCCCGCTTCGCGATTCCGGTGATGGCGATCTTTCCGGTCATCGAGACCCGGTTGAAGACACCAGACGGTCGCATCGCCATTGATCAGAACGGACTGGTCCCGAGGACGGTGCAAGCCATCAAGTCCCGCTTTCCCGAACTCGGCATCCTGACCGACGTCGCGCTCGATCCATTCACCAGCCACGGCCAGGACGGCGTTCTGAATGACACCGGGTACGTCCTCAATGACGAGACCATTGCGATCCTTCAGCAGCAGGCCCTGGTGCAGGCCCAGGCGGGCGTGGATATCGTCGCACCCTCGGACATGATGGACGGCCGGATCGGCGCGATCCGCGAGACCCTCGAGGCGAACGGCCTCATTCACACGCAGATCATGGCGTACGCCGCAAAGTACGCGTCCGGCTTCTACGGACCGTTCAGGGATGCCGTGGGATCGGCTGCCAATCTGGGCAAAGGCTCCAAACAGACCTACCAGATGAACCCGGCGAACAGCGACGAGGCGCTGCGGGAGGTGGCGATGGACCTGCAGGAAGGCGCCGACATGGTCATGGTGAAGCCGGGGATGCCGTATCTGGACATTGTCCGTCGTGTGAAGGACGCCTTCGGGGTTCCGACTTTCGTTTATCAGGTCAGCGGCGAATATTCAATGCTGAAGGCCGCGGCGGCCAATGGCTGGCTGGATGAGAAGACCGTGGTCATGGAATCGCTGCTCGGGATTAAGCGGGCCGGCGCCGACGGCATCCTGACCTATTTCGCGCTCGACGCGGCACGGTGGCTTGAACCCCGGGGCTGACACCGCGGCCCGCCGGTGAGCATCGAATTCATCCAGGTTGAGCGTGACGGCTCGGTCGCTTCGTCGTCGGCACCGGTGGCGTTGCCCGACACGGGATTTCTCTGGATCGATGTCCATGCCGGTTCCGGACGGCAGTGGTCCGAGGAATTGCACCGCCTGACTGGCGTGGAAGTTTTCGAGGAGCACCTGCGTGACACCGAAAACACCGCCCATCCCTCGTTCTACG
>JBBRJB010000163.1:0-6281 GCA_038220085.1 Burkholderiales bacterium | reverse complement strand
GGCCAGCAGCGCTACGAAAACCAGCAGCGCGAGCGCAGCATCGCCGCACTCAAGCGCCGCGCCACCGCTCTAGGCTTCCAGATCAACCCCGCCACCGTTGCCGCATGATCACACCCGTTGAATCGTTTTGTTTCTCATGAGAGGAGCCAGTCTTGCTCTCGGTCAGGCCACTGTATTCGGCGGGTCGCTCTGCTTCAGTTCCGGGCTGACCAGTCGGATAGGCCCGCCGGCGCGGTGCCTGCGGAGGCCCCGACATCACCTGCGGACACTGATGGGGGTGTCTCAGCCGCTCGCTCGTCAGGCAATTTCATTGTCACCAGCCAGCAGATCGACAGCATCACAGCCGACCCGGCGAGCGCACCGATGAGACCGAAGCTCTGGTACAGCAGGCCCGACATCAAGGTGCCGAAGAAGCGACCGAACGCGTTGGCCGCGTAATAGAAACCGACGTCTTCGGCGGCCTTCTCGCTGCCGGCGTAGGCCAGGATCAGGTAGGAATGGATCGAGGAGTTGACGGCGAAAACGAAGCCGAACACCGCCAGGCCGCCGACCACGACCCATTCCAGATTCGGCGCCTCCATCAGCACCAGTCCGGCCAGCATCATGGGCACCAGTGCAAGCACCGCAGTCCAGGCCCGTGCCGCAGGCACCTCCCGGCTCAGTCCGTCTTCGCTGCGGCGCACGAGGTTCGGGGCCAAGCCCTGGACGACGCCATAGCCGATGGTCCACAGCGCCAGGAAGCCGCCGACCATCGTGAAGGTCCAACCCGCCGAATACAGGAACACCGGGACGCCGACCACGAACCAGACGTCGCGCGCGCCGAAGAGCATCACCCGAGCGGCCGCCAGCAGGTTGATGCCGCTGTTCTTCGCGAACAGTTCCTTGGCCGATTTCGAGGCCTTGTTCTTTCCCATCAGCGGTGGCACGAAGGCCAGGACGCCCCCCAGCACCAGCGCCAGCAGCGCGGCCATTGTCCACAGCGAAAGCTGGAAGCCCAGCGTCTGCAGCAGCAAGCCACCGAGGAAGAAGCCCACCCCCTTCATCGCGTTCTTGCTGCCGGTGAAGAATGCCACCCATTTGAAGAGTTGACCGGACGCCCCGCCAGCCGTGAGCTTGATGGCCGACTTGCTGGCGGTCTTGGTCAAGTCCTTGGCCACCCCACAGACGCCTTGCGCAAACACGACCCAGGCAACCGAGATCGCCGCCGTCCACTGCGGCGACAGCGCCGACAGCAGCAGGAAGCCGGTGATCTGCGTCGCGAGACCCACCACCAGCATGCGCTGGATGCCGTAGCGCGTAGCCAGCCAGCCGCCGATCAAGTTGGCCAGCACGCCCGCGGCTTCATACAGCAGGAAGAGGAATGCGAGCGCGAACGGCGAGTAGCCCAGGCGATAGAAGTGCAGCAGCACCAGCATGCGCAGCGCGCCGTCGGTCAGCGTGAATCCCCAGTAGGCGGCCGTGACGACTGCGTAGTTGCGGGTGCCGGTGTTCATGTCGATCCCGGGCCCGTTCAGATGCCCCTGGCCTGCATGTGGCAGGCCAGATCGATCATGCGGCAGGCGTAGCCCATTTCGTTGTCGTACCAGGCGTAGACCTTGAGCATCGTGCCGTCGGTCACCAGGGTGGAGAGCGCATCGACGATCGAACTTCGGGTGTCTCTCGCGTAGTCGGCACTGACCAGTGGGCGCTCCTCGTACCCCAGGATGCCCGCGAGCGAGCCCTTCGCCGCCTGCGCGAAAAGCCGGTTCACCTCGTCGGCCGTGGTTTTGCGCTTCAACTCGAAAACGCAGTCGGTCAGCGACGAGTTCAGCACCGGCGCGCGCACCGCGTGGCCGTCCAGCTTGCCCTTGAGCTCGGGATAGATCAATGCGATGGCGGTGGCGCTGCCGGTCGTCGTCGGCGCCAGGCTCAGCATGGCGCTGCGTGCGCGGCGCAGATCCTTGTGGGGCGCATCGACGACCAGGTTGGTGTTGGTCGGGTCGTGGATCGTGGTGATCTGGCCGTGGCGGATGCCGACGGCTTCGTGCACTACCTTCACCACCGGCGCCAGGCAATTGGTGGTACAGGACGCGGCGGTCACGATGCGGTGCCTCTCCTGATCATAGCGTTCGTGATTGACACCGACCACGACGTTCAGCACGCCGCCAACCTTGACGGGCGCGGCGACGACGACGCGTTTGGCGCCGCGGTCCAGGTGGCCTTGCAGTGCCTCGGGCGTCAGGAACTTGCCGGTGCACTCCAGCACCAGGTCCACGCCCAGGTCGCCCCAGGGGACGTCGACGGCCGCCCCGTATGACGAGAACGACAGGGCGTGGTCGCCGATGCGGACGGCGTTGTCGCCGGTGGCCGCGATGTCGGCGCGCCAGCGTCCCTAACGCTGTCGAACTCCAGCAAGTGGGCGGTGGCCGCGGCGCCGCCCCTGAGTTCGTTGAGGTGCACAACCTCGAGGCGGTGGCCTGCGCGGGGGTCGTCCGCGGGGCGCTCTGCGGCGCCCATCGCAGCGCGCAGGGCCAGCCGGCCGATGCGGCCCATTCCGTTGATGCCGACTTTCATGATGCTCAGCCCTGATTGTCCTGCGTTCTACCATGCTTCAACAAGTGTCGAATAATACGACAGGCAGATGACAGATCGGTGACACCGCCCGCGTCGTCGTCAGTCGCAGAGGCCCGTCCTGATCTGCTCCACCACCTCGAAATCGGCTCCCGCCACCGGCTCCGCAAACAGAGTAACCAGATCGAATCGACACGGCGGCAACCTCGAGAACCAGTCGTGGGCGGCCCGCTGAAGGCCTTGAACCACATCCGGCTCCACACCCTTCAGCGCACCTGTCAGCGTCATATGAAAGCGGAAGCACTCCAGGACGAACGGGTATCCCCAGCGGTCGAGCAGGCGATCCTCCGCAGGGGTGAGGCCGCCCGCCCGACGCCGCTTCACCTCTGCGATTGGCGGAGGCATGGCCAGCGGGTGCAAACCAGTCACGCAAGCTTCGGCCACGGAATCGATCATCGGACTCCTTTCCTCGGGAACCAGCGCAAGGAAATCCCCGAGAACGGCCACCTTCAGCCGCGGCATCGCGAATGGCTGCTGGCGACGGCAGATAATCTGCAAGTACTTCCGCAACGCTGGCAGATCTGCGCCCGGCACAAGTTCGAACGGCGCCTTCAGCGTAGCATGCCAGCCGTAGCGCCGAGGCGAACGCGTAAGGCGACTCTGCTCGGCGGCTGACACCCCGGGCACCGGCGGCTGCGGCAAGGCGCGGCCGCTGGCGGCACACCGGCCCAGCCAGCTGCTTCCCGCGTGCCACCAGGGGCCATCCGCGACGGGCGCGTAGTACGCGGCATAGCGGTAGGCGCGGACCGCGTCGCCGGTACCGTTGGCTGTCATGAAACGTACATCTTCTATGCCTAAGCTGGCGACATCTTTTCTTGTCTAGACAACTTCAAGGGTAACACTTGCATGTTTCAGGGCGCTGCCGATCTGCCGGTCAGGGACCAGCCGGCAACAACGAGCCGGCAGCAGTGGATGGCTTTGCTGGCGCGCGCGCCGACCGGCCTTCTCGAAACGGCGCTGGGAGCGCACGGAACGCGCGACCCGCAGTGGCTGCGTCGCCCGGAAACCGGGCTCGTCATGGTGCAGGGCCGCGCCGGCGGCACCGGTGCGCGCTTCAACCTCGGGGAGGTCACGGTCACGCGCTGCGCCCTTCGTCTGTCCGGCGACATCAGCCATACCGCCGCGGTGGGCGTCGCCTACATACTGGGCCGCAGCCATCGACAGGCGCAACTCGCGGCAGTGGCCGACGCGCTGCTGCAGGATCCGACCCGACAACAGGCGTTGGAAGTCAGCCTGTTGGCGCCGGTGCGCAGACACCTGGCACGGTCCCGGGCACAGCGCCAGACCCGGGCGCAGTCCACGAAAGTGGAGTTCTTCACCCTGGCACGGGAAGCCAACAGCGGCGAAGGCGATGAAGCATGATTGCCCCGGACCTGTCCGAAATCGGCGCCGGCTTCTCAGACCTGTCACTGGGGAGCCAGACGGTCTTCCGGGCAGCGCTGCAGGCCCTGTCCCACCCCGGGCGGCCGGTTGAGGTCGTGCACGACGCCCGTGTGCCACTGCGCGGCCACGCAGCCTCGGCGGCCCTGCTGCTGGCACTGATGGATGCGGGCAGTCGGCTCTGGCTGTCGCCTTCGCTTGCCGGCGGCAACACCGCCGCCTGGTTGCGGTTTCACACCGGCTGTTCACTTGTCGACGAACACGCCCAGGCCCACTTCGCCTGGGCGGCCGATCCAGGCGAGATGCCATCGCTCGAGCGCTTCGCGCAGGGAAGCGCTCGCTACCCTGACCGTTCAGCAACCTGCCTGATCGACGTGCAGTCGCTCCTCGCCTCGCTGCCCCGAGTACCGGCGCTCGTGGACGCCGCCGAGAAGAGTACCGGTTTCATCCTTCGAGGCCCCGGCATCCGCGATCAGGTTCGCCTGCGGGTCGGAGGCCTGTCGCGAAAGATGGCCACACGGTTCGCCCGAGCAAGAACCGACACCAACGCCAGCTTCCCCTGCGGCGTGGACATCTTTCTCGCCACGGCGCGACAGATTGTCGGACTGCCGCGAACCACCCGAATCGAACTGGAGGCCTGATGTACGTCGCAGTGAAGGGCGGAGAAGCCGCCATCCTCAACAGCTATCGCCTGCTGGCCGAGCAACGGCGCGGCGACCCGGCCACGACGGAGCTTTCAGTATCGCAGATCCGCCAGCAACTCAAGCTGGCGGTAGACCGTGTGATGACCGAGGGCTCTGTCTACGACCCCGAACTCGCTGCACTGGCCATCAAGCAGGCGGCGGGCGACCTGGTGGAGGCGATCTTCCTGTTGCGCGCCTACCGCACCACGTTACCGCGCCTGGGCAGCAGCCGGCCCCTGGATACCGCACGCATGCAACTGGACCGCCGAATTTCGGCGACCTTCAAGGACCTGCCCGGCGGCCAGATCCTGGGCGCTACATACGACTATACCCAGCGGCTGTTGGACTTCTCGCTGCTTGCCAGCGGATCCGAAGAGCCAGAGTCAGCCAGCACTCCCGCAAAGCCCACGGATCCCCTGGCCCGAGTGCCGCGCGTGATCGACCTGCTCGATCGGGAGCGGCTCATCGAAACCGGGCCGGCACCATCCGGTGATCCCATCCCGCCGGACCTGACCTGCGAGCCGCTTTCCTTTCCGGCCGAGCGTGCGACCCGGCTTCAGAACCTCGCGCGCGGGGACGAAGGCTTCCTCCTGGCAATGGCCTATTCCACCCAGCGCGGCTATTCACACAGCCATCCCTTCGTCGGGGAGCTGCGACTGGGGAGCGTCGATCTTGAGATCGATCCGGAAGAACTCGGCTTTATGCTTTCCATCGGCGATCTCGAGATCACGGAGTGCGAAATGGTCAACCAGTTCGCCGGCAGCAAGACCGAGCCACCTCAGTTCACGAGAGGCTACGGCCTGGCTTTCGGGCAAAGCGAGCGCAAAGCCATGGCGATGAGCCTGGTGGATCGCGCGCTGCGAGCCGATGAGCTGGGCGAGCCCGTCGAATCCCCCGCCCAGATGCAGGAATTCGTGCTTTCCCACAGTGACAGCCTTGAAGCCTCCGGCTTTGTGCAGCACCTGAAGCTGCCTCACTACGTCGATTTTCAGGCGGAACTGGAACTGGTGCGCAAGATGCGGGCCAGCGCTCGCGCCGCTGACCCTGCAGCATATTCAGAGAGTGACGATGCGCGCACCGCATAAAACCGTACCGATCGATCCTGGTCATCCTCCAGGCACCGATCCAATCGATCCCGCTTCAGCACAGCATTTCAACTTTGCCTACCTGGATGAGCGCACCAAGCGAATGATCCGCCGGGCCATCCTCAAGGCGGTGGCCATCCCGGGTTACCAGGTGCCGTTCGGTTCTCGGGAGATGCCGCTGCCCTATGGATGGGGCACGGGGGGCATGCAGGTTACTGCCTCCATCATCGGCCCGAAGGACGTGCTCAAGGTCATCGACCAGGGCTCCGACGACACTGTCATCGCCGTCATCATCCGCCGTTTTTTCAAGCGCACTTCGGGCGTCGCCACGACGACGCGGACAGAGGCGGCCACGGTGATCCAGACGCGGCACCGCATCCCAGAGACGCCGCTTGCGGAAGGCCAGGTGCTGGTCTACCAGGTGCCCGTTCCCGAACCGATGCAGCGACTGGAGCCCAGGGAGAGCGAAACCCGCACTCTGCACGGGCTCGCCGAGTACGGGCTGATGCATGTGAAGCTGTAT
>JBBRJB010000162.1:0-6356 GCA_038220085.1 Burkholderiales bacterium | reverse complement strand
GGACTCCCCGGCGTGGGTTGGTGCGGCCGGGGAGTTGCTCGGGTTCTTCAAGGCATCGGGTTCCGGTTCATATCAGAGGGCTATCAGTCGGCGTTACGAAGCAGCAGTCGGGCATCACGGCAGCAGTCGGTCGCGGATGTCCCGGGCCCGGGACAGCACACCGTGCCAGCGCGACTTGCGCAGGCGGATCTTGGCGCGGGTGCGCCAGTCGGGACGGAAATGCAGGTACTCGTGCTCGCCGGCAATCGGGATGTCCGCGCCGTCGGGGAAGTACAGGCCGCGCAGGATTTCGCGCGCCTGCTCGAAACGCCGCCATTCGGCGGTGAAGTCCGCGGTGCTGGTTCCGCCGAGCGCGAAGCGGCAGATCGGCCGCGGCAGGTGTTTCACCGTCAGGCCACGGCCGACGAAGGCGCACATGTTCAGGTGATACTCCCCGTTGGCGCGCGGATCGGCGCAGATGAAGCCGCAGACGTCGAAGATCGCGCGGCGATAGAAGATCGTCTGGTGGTGGATCGACTCGTCGTAGAAGAGCCGCCGGTTGTTGAAATAGGACAGGTCGAGCAGCTGGCCCGCCTTGAAGGCGCGGTGGTCGTGCGAATCGCCGGCGCTGCGATAGCAGGGCATCAGGTTGCCGAAAACGGCATCGCAGGCGGTCCGGTTGAAGAACGCCACCACGTCGGCCGCTACCCGGTCGTCGTGGAAGGTGTCGCCGCTGTTCAGGAAGAAAACCACGTCGCCGGTGGCCGCGAGCGCGCCTTTCTGCATCGCCGGGTAGATTCCGCTGTCGGGTTCGCTGACGAAGTAGTCGGGCTTGCGGGCGGCAACCAGCTGCGCCGTGCCGTCATCGGAGCCGCCGTCGATCACCAGGTGCTCAATAGGGCACCCCTCCTGGGCTGCCACGCTGTCCATCGTGTCCGCGATCGTCGCCGCCGCATTCAGGCAGACGGTGACCACCGATACCCGCGTGACGACCCCGCCCATGCCGGCTGCGGCTGGGGCAGGGCGAGTCTGCGCCCGCACGGGAAGAACGGCGTGGCTGTTCACGTTGGGAGGGATGGTAAAACGTTGCTGAACCGGACATGGTAACGTGATTTCCGGCATGAGGTCGCAATGTAAACCCCGCTCCGGTGGCCCGGCAGCGTCACCGGGGCCGGGCCAGCGCCTGCTCGTAAACGGCCATCGTCCGGGTGCCCATCGCCGCCAGCGAGAACTCCTGCAGCGCGCGCCGGCGGCCGGCGGTCCCCAGGCGCTCGCACAGGGACGCCGAACCCAGCAGCCGCTGGAGAGCCCGCGCGAGCGCAACCGGGTTGGACGGCGCCACCGTGAGCCCGGTGATTTCGTCCTGATTGACGAAATCGACGCCGTTGTTGAGCCGGGTACTGACCACCGGCTTGGCGCAGGCCATCGCCTCGATCTGGACGATGCCGAAGGCCTCGGCCTGCGATACGGCTGGCAGGCAGAAGATGTCGCAGGCCTGGTAATAGGCGGGCAGGTCCGCCTCGTCGATCATGCCGGTGAAATGAACCCGGTCGGCGACGCCCCGATCCGACGCAAAGCGGCGCCACTGTTCCGTCAGGGGACCCGTTCCGCCGATGATCAGTTGCACGTCGGGCGGAAGTTCCCGCATGGCCTCGATCAGCACGTCGAAGCCCTTGTAGTACACGTGCCGCCCCAGCGCGAGGATTCGCGGGCCCGGGTAGCGCTCGCGCAGTCGCGCCGCCAGCGGATGCGGCCGCTCGAAGCGGTCCAGGTCGAAGCCGAAAGGCACGAGGCTGAGGGCGGCAGGATCCGGCAGGGCGGACAGTTCGGCGGAGGCTGCGATGTGCCCTGGCGTGGGGACGATGACAGCACTCGCAGTGCGCAGCGCCTGCCGCAGCAGCGGGCGGTAGAACTTGAGCAGCGTGCGATGCCGCATGACGTCGGCATGCCAGGTGATTACCCGCGGCACCCCGGCCGGTAGCGTGAGCGCCGCCAGGTGCGACATCGGGTCGGGAAAATGCAGATGAACCAGGTCGAACCGGTGGCGGGCGTGCAGCCGTCGCGCCTCCAGCATCAGGCTCGGCGAGAGGGCCAGGCTGCCGTCGAGGTTCAGGCTCGGCGTGCGCACCACCGGCACCCCGTGCAGATCGAAGCGCGCGCCCCGGCGGTCGCGACTCGGAACCAGGTGCACGAAGTCCACCCGGTCGGCCAGTGACGTGAACAGATGCTCGACATGCCGCTGCATGCCGCCCGGCACCTCGTCGTAGAACCGCCCGAAGCAGAGCACCCGCGGGCGCTGCGGGATCGCCGGCGGGTTCAGCGAGGCGGGTGGGAGCACTCGGCCTCAGGCACGGCCGTAGATGTCCTCGAAGCGAACGATGTCGTCCTCACCCAGATACTCACCGCTTTGCACTTCAATCATCATCAAGTCAAGCAGCCCCGGATTCTCGAGGCGGTGACGGTGGCCGGCGGGAATGTAGGTCGACTCGTTGGTCCGCAGGAACAACTCGCGCTCGCCGTTGACCACCTTGGCCATGCCCTGCACCACGATCCAATGTTCGCTGCGGTGGTGGTGCAACTGCAGGCTCAGGCTTGCCCCCGGCTTGACCATGATGCGCTTGATCTTGAAGCGATCGCCGTCTTCGAGCACGGTGTAGGTTCCCCACGGCCGCGACACGGTGCGATGCAGCTTGAACGACTCGTGGCCGCGGCTCTTGAGTTCGGCGACCACCTTGCGCACGTCCTGGACCTTGTCCGTGCGCGCCACCAGCAGGGCATCCGGCGTGTCGACGATGGTCAGGTCGTCGACGCCGAGGACGGCAACCACCCGGTCTTCGCTCTGGATGAAGGTATTGCGGCTGTCCACCAGCACGACGTCGCCAGTGCTGCGGTTATTGTCCTTGTCCGGCGCGACCAGTCCGCTGACGGCCGACCAGGAGCCGATGTCGTTCCAGTCGAAATCCCCGGGCACCACCGCCACCCGCGCCGAGCGTTCCATGATGGCGTAGTCGATCGATATGCTGGGCACCGCGTCGAACTGCGCTGCCGGTATCTCCTGCATCGACGCGTCGGCTGCGCCCGACATTGCCGACCAGCAGTCCGTGACCGCCGCGTCCACTTCCGGGGCGTGCGCCGCGAGTTCGTCCAGCAGCGTGCCGGCCCGGAAGCAGAACATGCCGGAGTTCCAGAGGAACCGGCCGTTCTGCAGGTACTCCCTGGCACGCTCCAGGTTGGGCTTCTCGACGAAGCGCGCGACTTTCAGCCCGCCGCCGACGACCTCGCCGACTTCGATGTAGCCGAAACCGGTTTCGGGCGTGGTCGGTCTGATGCCGAAGGTCACCAGATAGTCATCTTCGGCCAGTGCCGCTGCCGCCGAAACGGCAGCCTTGAACGCAGCCTGGTCGCGGATCAGGTGATCGGCGGGCAGTACCAGCATGAGCGCGTCGCGACCATGGGTCCGGGTGACTTCGTGCGCGGCCAGCGCGACCGCGGGGGCCGTATTGCGTCCCGCCGGCTCGAGCATGAACACGGCCTTGTGGCTCACGGACACGCCGGCCGCCTCGAACTCGTCCTTGCTGAGGAAGTAATAATCGCGATTGGTCACTGTGACGATCGAACCGCCGACCGCGACACCGGCGGCGCGCTCGAAAGTCTTGGCAAGCAGGCTCTGCCCGTCGGCCATCTTCATGAATGGTTTGGGGTTGCCCTCTCTGGACACCGGCCAGAGTCGCGTTCCCGCGCCGCCGGAGAGGATTACGGGGATCAATGTGGATGGCATGGGCGTACAGCGCTCAGGGGTTCTCAACTAGCGGATGCTAACGCAGGTGAGCGGCGGCGCCGTTGGTGCGCCGACGAGCGTTGCGCCGCTGTAGCCACCAGACCTTGTAGGGCCAGGCGAGGTACCACTTGACCGGCACCCGGCCCCAGTGGCGGCGCACGACCTGCCGGGCCTCGCGGTAATGATCGCTGCGGCGAATGGATGTCTTGGTTTCCCCGTGCTCGCGGCTGGCGGCGACCGGGGCGTCGACATAGACCGGTGCGCCGCCGGATCGGTAGAGCCGCCACCACAGGTCGTAATCCATGCACATCTGCAACGACTCGTCGACACCGGCGACTGCTTCCCAGGCGCGGCGACGCATCATCGTGCCGGGCTGACAGATAAAGCAGAAATTGGCGAGAACCCTGGCGCTGAACCGCACCGTCGGGTAGCGGCTGATCTTGCCGCCGCCCTCGTCGACGACCCAGCAGCGTCCATAGGCCATCGGTGCATCGGGCGCGGCCTGCAAGGCTTCGGTCAGTCGGGCCATGCCGCCGTCCAGGTAGAAATCATCGGCGTTGAGCCAGGCGACATAGGGCGCGCCGCCCAGGGCGATGCCACTGTTGATCGCCGCACTCTGTCCGCCGTCGGGGCCGCTGCGCCAGCCTGCCAGGCGCGGCGACCAGCGGCGCAGCACTTCTGCCGTCTCGTCGGTCGAGCCGCCGTCCTGCACGAAGACTTCCACCGGAACGCCCTGCGAGAAGATCGATTGCAGCGCGGCTTCGAGAAAGCGGCCCTGGTTGAGCGACGGGATGACCAGCGTGACGAGCGGCGACGGCGGGTCGATTGCGCCGGCGACGCTCACCCTTTGTCGTGCTCTTCTAGGAAGCTGGCATAGGCCTTCACGAGTCCCTGATCCAGGGGAATCGACGAACGCCAGCCGAGCGCCTGCAGCCGGGATACGTCGAGCAGCTTGCGCGGGGTGCCGTCGGGCTTGGTCGCGTCGAACTCAAGCCGGGCGTCCAGGCCGACGGCGGCCATGACCATTTCCGCGAGTTCGCGGATGGTCACGTCGGTGCCGGTGCCCACGTTCAGCAGCCCGCCGGCATAGCCGGCCTCCATCAGGAAGACGCAGGCATCGGCCAGGTCGTCCACATGGAGGAACTCGCGCCGCGGACGGCCGGAGCCCCAGATGACCAGCTCAGACTGCCGGTTCAGCTTCGCCTCGTGCGCCTTGCGCAGGAGCGCCGGCAGGACGTGCGAACTCTGGAGGTCGTAGTTGTCGTTGGGCCCGTACAGGTTGGTGGGCATCACGCTGGTGTATTGCGTGCCATGCTGGAAGTTGTATGCCTCGCACAGCTTGATGCCGGCGATCTTGGCGATGGCGTAGGGTTCGTTGGTCGCTTCGAGCGGCCCGGTGAGCAGGTAGTCTTCGCGGATCGGCTGCGGACAGTCGCGGGGATAGATGCAACTGGAGCCCAGGAACATCATGCGCTTCACACCGGCGGCATGGGCAGCGTGCACCAGGTTCGCCTCGATCATCAGGTTTTCGTAGATGAAGTCGGCACGCAGGCTGTTGTTGGCGAGTATCCCGCCCACCTTGGCTGCCGCGACGAAGATGTAGTCGGGCCGGTGCCGCGCCAGGTACTGCGATACCGCCGCCTGATCGAGCAGGTTCAGCTCGCTGCGGGGCGCGGTCAGCAGATTGTTGTAGCCCTTTGCGCTCAGCTTGCGCACCAGCGCCGATCCGACCATGCCGCGGTGGCCGGCCACGAAGATCTTCGCCGAAGTCGTCATGGCTAGGAGTCTGTCGGAGTATGGGAAGGGGTCGCGTTCGCCCCAGAAAGCCGCGAGGCAAGGCGCGTGTTCCGGTCGATACCGGTGGGTATCGACCGGGTTGCGCAACGCCGCATCGCGGCTTTCTGGTGCGAACCCATAGGGCGGCGAACGACAGGGCGCATCGCGGCGTTGCGCGAAGGGGTCAATACCCCTGGTATTGATCCCCTTCGCGCGCCTTGCGCTGCATCCCTGTCGTTCACCGCGCGCCCCCTTCCCATACTCCGACAGGCTCCTAGTGCCGCGGCCGGCTTTTCCTGCGCCATCTTATTCGGCGTAGGTGAACGAGGCGTAGCCATGGCTGCGTACCAGAGCGTCGCGCTGCGCCGACTTGAAGTCCGCCAGCGTCATCTCCTTGACCAAGTCCTCGAACGAGGTGGTGGGCACCCAGCCGAGCTTCTCGCGCGCCTTGGAGGGGTCGCCGAGCAGGGTTTCGACTTCGGTCGGGCGGAAATAGCGCGGATCGACCCGCACGACTTCCTTGCCCGGTTTGACAGGGGCGTCGCTGTCCGCGACCCGGACGATCCGCCCGACCTCGGCGACTCCCTCGCCTTCCCATTCCAGTTCCATGCCGAGCTCCCCGGCGCTGGCCTCGATGAAGTCCCGCACCGAATACTGCACGCCGGTCGCGATCACGAAGTCTTCGGGCTTGTCCTGTTGCAGCATCCGCCACTGCATTTCCACGTAGTCGCGGGCGTGGCCCCAGTCGCGGCGGGCCGACAGGTTGCCGAGGTAGACGCAGTCCTGGAGCCCCAGCCGGATCCGGGCCATCGCACGGGTGATC
>JBBRJB010000161.1:0-6363 GCA_038220085.1 Burkholderiales bacterium | reverse complement strand
GCCGACGAGGTCCTCGCTGCCGGAGTACCAGCGCTTCGAGGCTGAGGTGCGCCAGGTGGCCGACGCGGTCAACCAGCGCTTCGGTGTCGACGGCCATGACCCGATCCTGCTGCTGATCGAGCATCACGAGATCGAATCGGTACTGGAGTATTTCCGGGCGGCGGACGTGTGCACGGTAACCAGCCTTCACGATGGCATGAACCTCGTCAGCAAGGAATATGTCGCCGCCCACGACGACGACCGCGGCGTGCTGATCCTGAGTCAGTTCGCGGGGGCGTCGCGGGAATTGCTGGACGCGCTGATCGTCAATCCCTATCACATCGACCAGGTCGCAGAGGCCTTGAACGAGGCACTCGCGATGCCCGAGCACGAGCAGGAAGTCCGCATGCGCAGCCTGCGGCTCCTGGTGCGGGACTTCAACGTCTACCGCTGGGCCGGTCGCATGCTCCTGGATGCCGGCAAGCTGCGACGCCGGATCAGGGTGGAGGCCCGGATCAACCGGGGCCCCAACATCGTCGACCTGAGGAAGCCCGCCTGAGTGCGCCCATGATTGACCTGCATTCCCCCGCCGGTGAATCGCTGCTGGTGCAGGCCCTGCGCAACAAGCCGCTGCTGGCGCTGGACTTCGACGGAACCCTCTCGCCACTGGTTCCCGTGCCGGATGCCGCCGCGATGGATTCGAGGGTGCCGCCCCTGCTGCGGCCACTGATTTCCTGCATGCCCGTGGCCGTGGTCTCCGGGCGCGGCATCGCGGATCTGGCGGGCAGGGTGCCGCTGGAGGGCCTGACCCTGGTGGGCAATCACGGCAACGAGTGGGGCGCCAGCGGCCCGGGCGGCGACGCCGGTACGCCGGGCCCAGCGGCCGATCGCAACGCGCGCCAGCGGGAGATCTGCCGCGACTGGGCCGAAGCGCTGCAGGCGCCCCTCGCCGCATTGGGACCGGGACTCGCGTTCGAGACGAAGACAGTGTCCCTGTCGATCCACTATCGTCTCGTGCCTGACCAGGCGCGCACGCGCGCGCAACTGCTGGAACTCATCGCCACCCTCACGCCGGCGCCCGAAATCATCGAGGGCAAGTTCGTCTTCAACCTGATGGCGCCCGGGCTGGTCACAAAGTACGAGGCGGTCGAGGAACTGGTGGCCCGCCACCGTGCGGGCACCGCCATCTTCGTCGGCGACGATGTCACCGACGAACGGGTGTTCGAGCGCGCCCCCACCGGTTGGCTGACCGTGCGGGTGTGGGACGAAGAAGCGCCGGCGGCTGGTGGACCGGGGCAGGGCGTGACGAGCGCCGCCCGGAGCTTCGTCAACCGCGTGGATGGGGTGGTGCAACTGCTGGAACGCCTGGGGAGGCTCGCGCGGAACCTATAATCACCGGCTGACCAGCCCCCGGTTCCGCCATGTCCTTCTACTACGCATTGTCCGGCAGCGCCGCCCTCAGCAACCACGGGGCCGGCGTGCTGCTGGCCCAGGTAAAGTCGGTCGATCCGGCGGCGGGCGATGTCCAGGCGAGCTACTTCTATCTGGTGGCCAGCGCTACCCGCCTGCTGGACGACGAAGTGAAGCGTCTGCAGGCGTTGGTCGACGATGCGGCGCGGCCGGCCCAGGGGCGCGAGGCCGCGCTCCCGGTCTACGTGACCACGCGCCTGGGAACCGTCTCCGCCTGGTGCAGCAAGGCCACCGACATCGCGCACAACTGCGGCATGGGGGGGATCGAGCGTATCGAGCGCGGCATCCATTACCGGATCGAACGCCGGGGTGGCCTGCTCGGGCTGGGGCGTGAAGCGGCCGCACCGCCGGAAGCGGCAGCACTGATAGCAGGGCTTGTCCACGACCGGATGACCGAAAGCTGGTTCGCCCGCGAGCCGTCGCCGGAACAGTTGTTCGCGCCGCTGCAGGGAAAGCCTTTGTCGCAGATTCCCTTGCTCGCGCAGGGGCGCGAAGCATTGACTGCCGCGGATCGAGAATTCGGGCTGGCCCTGTCCGACGACGAGATCGACTATCTCGCAGAAGCCTACACGACGATGGGGCGCGACCCCTCGGACGTCGAACTGATGATGTTCGCGCAAGCCAACTCCGAGCACTGCCGGCACAAGATCTTCAATGCCCGGTTCTCGATCGACGGTGTCGAGCAGTCCGCGTCGCTGTTCGGCATGATCAGGGCGACGCATGAGGCGCATCCGCGGGGCACGGCAGTCGCCTACTCGGACAATGCAGCGATCCTGGAGGGTGGCTGCCTCAGCACCTGGGCGGCGCCTCGTGCCGGCGACGACGGAGGTCGCTACCGCTGGGAGACGCAGCAGGTCCAGCATCTCCTCAAGGTCGAGACCCATAATCACCCGACCGCGATCGCGCCCCATCCGGGCGCTGCCACCGGATCCGGCGGGGAGATCCGCGACGAAGGCGCGACCGGCCGCGGCGGCACTCCGCGTTACGGACTGACCGGCTTCACCGTCTCCAACCTCCGGATCCCAGGTTGGTTGCAGCCCTGGGAGTCTGTCCCCGATGCGCCTGCACCCGACACGATCGCCTCTCCGTTGTCGATCATGATCGCCGGGCCCCTCGGCGCCGCCGCTTTCAACAACGAGTTCGGCAGGCCTAACCTCCTGGGCTACTTCCGCACCTACGAGACGCCCCTGGTCTGCGATGCAGGAGGCGTGCTGCGTGCCGAGGGCTATCACAAGCCGATCATGATCGCCGGCGGCGTCGGCTCGGTCAGCCAGGAGCACCAGGAGAAGCGGAACCTGCCGCCGGGAACGCTGCTGGCCCAGTTGGGCGGCCCGGGCATGCGCATCGGGCTGGGAGGGAGCGCGGCCTCCAGCATGGGGGTCGGCAGCAACAGCGCTGATCTCGATTTCGCGTCGGTGCAGCGGGCCAATCCCGAAATGGAACGCCGGGCTCAGGAGGTTATCGACGCCTGTCGCGCCCTGGGTGCCGGCAACCCGATCCTGTCCATCCACGACGTCGGAGCAGGCGGCCTTTCGAATGCGCTGCCGGAGCTTGCTCACGGCAGCGAGCAAGGAGCACTGTTCCACCTCGATCGTATTCCAGTACTGGAGACCGGCATGTCGCCGGCGGAGATCTGGTGCAATGAATCGCAGGAGCGCTACGTGCTGGCCTTCGCGCCGGAGCACCTGGGGTTGCTGACGGAATTGTGCGCACGCGAGCGCTGCCCCTTTCATGTGCTGGGTGAAACGGTCGAAGACCAGACGCTGCGGCTGGCCGGTCCGGGCGACCGCCTCGCGGTCGACATGTCGATGGACGTGCTGTTCGGCAAAGCCCCGAGGATGCATCGGCAAGGCCGGACCCGAAGCGCCGGCGAGCCGCAGCACGCGGGGCAGGCATTCGACCTGACCGGGATCGACCTGGCCGAGGTCGCGCAGTCCGTGCTGCGGCTGCCCGCCGTCGCGAGCAAGTCTTTCCTGATCACGATCGGCGATCGCAGCGTCGGTGGCTTGAGCGCGCGCGACCAGATGGTGGGACCCTGGCAGGTTCCGGTGGCGGATTGCGCGGTCGGCCTGCTGGACTACAGGAGCCATGCCGGCGACGCTCTGGCTGTCGGCGAGCGCTCGCCGGTCGCCAGCATCGACGCCGCGGCCGCATCGCGGCTGGCGATCGCGGAAGCCCTTACCAACCTCTTGTCCGCCTGCCCGGCGGGTATCGCCGACGTCAAGCTCTCGGCCAACTGGATGGCCAATTGCGGGACCCCGGAGAACGACGCCGACCTGTTCAGCGCCGTGCGCGCCGCATCCGAGCTGTGCATTGGGCTCGGTATCAGCATCCCGGTCGGCAAGGATTCACTGTCGATGCGCACGCGCTGGACTTCGGCCACGGCCGCGGTGGAGATCGGCTCGCCGGTGTCGCTGGTGGTGACTGCGCATGTGCCGGTCGCGGACGTGCGCGAGGCACTGACGCCGCAACTCGTCGCGCAGCCCAATACCAGCCTGATCCTGATCGATCTCGGCAAGGGCAGGAATCGCCTCGGTGGGTCAGCCCTGTCCCAGGTGACCGGCCGGCGCGGCGATCCCGCTCCCGACCTGGAGGATCCCGCACTGCTGGGCAGACTCTATGCGGCGCTGCGCGAGGCGCGCAGCGAGGGGCTTGTGCTCGCCTACCATGATCGATCCGACGGCGGGCTGTTCGCCACCCTGTGCGAGATGGCCTTCGCAGGGCATTGCGGACTGTCGGTCAATCTCGACATGCTGACCATCGACCCGCATGCATCCGACTGGGGGGACTTCAAGATCCGCCCGCAACAGGTGGAGGTGCAGCGCGCTGAACTCGTGATGCGCGCCTTGTTCAGCGAAGAGATCGGCGCGGTAATCCAGGTTGCACGCAGCGAGCGCGACCGCATGCTGGGCCTGCTGCGGGAGCACGGCTTGTCGGCGCATGCGCATGTGATCGGCAGCCCGAACGAGAGGGACGTCGTGGAGGTCCTCAGCGACGCCCGCTGCGTCTTTCGCATGGAGCGCGCGCGACTGCAGCGTGTCTGGTCCGAGACCAGCCAGCAGATCGCACGGCTGCGGGACGATCCCGCATGCGTCGACGAAGCATGGGCGCTGGTCGACGCGGTATGCTCCCAGGCGCCACCCTTGGCCTGGATTCCCGGTAACCGGGCCGCCACGCCTGCTGCCCCGGCTGCCCCGGCTGCACCCGCGGTGCACGTGGCCGGGTCCCGCCCACGCGTCGCGGTCCTGCGCGAGCAGGGCGTCAACAGCCAGCGGGAGATGGCGGCCGCCTTCGACCTTGGCGGCTTCGACGCCTACGACGTGCACATGAGTGACCTGCTGGCGGGCCGCCATCGGCTCGAGGATTTCCAGGTGCTGGTGGCCTGCGGCGGGTTTTCCTATGGCGACGTTCTCGGCGCGGGCGTCGGCTGGGCCAGGAGCGTATTGTTCAATGCGCGGCTGGCGGATGCATTCGGCGCCTTCTTCCATCGTCCCGACACGCTGTCGCTTGGCGTGTGCAACGGTTGCCAGATGATGTCGCAGCTGAAGTCGCTGATCCCGGGGGCCGCGGGATGGCCGCGGTTCGTGCGCAATCGTTCGCAGCAGTACGAGGCGCGGTTCTCGCAGGTGGAGATCTTGCCGTCGCCGTCGCTGCTGCTCGCCGGCATGGCCGGGGAAAGGTTGCCGATCGCGGTGGCCCATGGTGAAGGCAGGGTCGAATTTCCGCCGGCGGCTGAGTCGCCCGTGCTTGCGGTCCTGCGCTATGTCGATGGCGCCGGGTCACCGACCGAGCAGTATCCCTTGAATCCGAACGGCTCTGCCGGTGGCCTGACCGGCTTTTGCAGCGCGGATGGGCGTGCCACCATCCTCATGCCTCATCCCGAGCGTGTCTTCCGCCTGGCCCAGTGGTCCTGGTGCCCTCCGGCGCTGCGCGCGGGCGGTGAGGACCATTCGCCCTGGATGCGCTTGTGGCACAACGCGCGCGCCGGGCTCCGCTGAGATCCGCGACTCCCTGCGTTGGCCGCTAGAATGTCGACCTCAGATCAGGGAGCATCATGGGCAAGAAGGACAAGCTGGCGGAAGACAAACCGGTGAAGGTGAATTACGACTGCTCCAAATGCCCAGGCTACTGCTGTAGCTACCCGCGCATCGAAGTGAAGCCCTCGGACGTCAAGCGGCTGGCGAAGTACTTCAACGTGCCGGTCGAAGTCGCTGAACGCAAGTTCACCCGGATCTACATGGACGATGGAAAACCCGAGCGCATCCTGCGCCACCAGAAGGACACCGTCTACAAGACCATCTGCCGTTTCTTCGATACCGAGGAACGTCGCTGCACGATCTATGAGGGCCGGCCCCAGGTGTGCCGTGACTACCCCAACGGCAAGACCTGCGGCTACTACACTTTCCTGAAATTCGAGCGCAAGCACCAGGACGACAAGTCTTTCGTGCCCTCGGCTTAGGCGCGGGTTCAGCGGGTTCGTCGGGTCCGCTGCAGCATCCGCTTCAGGAAGCGCGCCGGGTCGACTGCGGCCAGCAGGTTCGCTTCGACCACCGGCGGCTCGTGGTCGATGGCTGCTGCGATGATCTCCGCGCCCAGCACCGACCAGCGCAGCCCGCGCCCGCCGAGCCCTGTCATCAGGTAGAGGTCGTCGCGACGGGAAAGCGGCAGGCGGTCGTTGCGCTCGAAGCGATCGCGCTGCGCGAGAATCGCCTGCACTGCCGGCACCGCCCCGATCATCGGCAGGTTGTCCCGCAGCAGCAATCGTTCAGCCGGAGCCGAGCGACGCCACCGGTACCCGATGTCGCGGGACGACGTGATCGCCCCTGGAAGGCTCGTCGCCGGATCTTACTCCGCACCCGCCGCTCCCGATGCGGCGTTCGCCTGCCGGATCGGACCGACCACGCAACTGACCCC
>JBBRJB010000160.1:0-6394 GCA_038220085.1 Burkholderiales bacterium | reverse complement strand
CGCTGCGCCGGCCGCCGCCCGGACATGGCGATCACGGCCAGGAGATATTGCGGGAGGCCGGTTTCGACGATGCTGAAATCCAGGACCTGGTCGCGGGCGGCGCGATGACCTTGGGCAAGGCGCCGGCATGACCACGCTCACGCCCGCCACCTGGTTCAAGGCGATGGCGTGGGCGGTCGCCCTGCTGCTGGTGCTGCTGGCCGGCCCGCTCGCCGTGCTGGCGTCGGGACGACTCGATCTGGACGCGCAGTGGCATTCGGCCAGCCGCGAAGGCACCGGCCAGGCCCCCGACCCCGTGCTCGAACCGGGTGCGGTGATCCAGGTCTATGGCGCCCGCACCCTGCGCTGGCGCGGGGCCTTCGGCATCCACACCTGGATCGCCGTCAAGCGATCCGGCGCGAGCGACTATACGGTCTACCAGGTGCTGGGCTGGCGGGCTTATCGGGGTGGCCGTGCAGTGGACATCCGACAGGGCGTGGTGCCGGATGCCCGCTGGTTCGGCGAGTATCCCGACTTGCTCGCGCAGCGGCGCGGCCCGGGGGTCGATGCGATGATCGATCGGCTCGAGGCGGCGGTCGCCGACTACCCCTGGCCGGACCGATACCGCGTCTGGCCGGGCCCCAACAGCAATACCTTCGTCGCCCATATCGCGCGGCAGGTGCCTGAACTCCGGTTGGACCTGCCCGCAACGGCGATCGGCAAGGACTTTCTCGGTCCGACCACTTTCTTCGCGCCCACGCCCAGCGGCACCGGCTGGCAGTTTTCGGTCTTCGGCCTGGTCGGTGCGGCCGTCGCGCTGGAAGAGGGCCTGGAAATCAACCTCCTCGGCCTTTCCGCCGGCATCGACCTGAACGACGCTGCGCTGAGGCTGCCCGGCATCGGGCGGTGGGGCTCCTAACTAGATCAGCAGTTTGCGGATGCGAGCCGAGATGACGTCGATTGCTGTCACACTGACGACGATGATGATCATCACGGCGCAGGTCTCGGCGTACTGGAAGCCGCGTATGATCTCCCAGAGCACCACCCCGATGCCGCCTGCGCCCACCATCCCGACCACGGAGGCCGAGCGCACGTTTGATTCGAGCCGGTACAGGGTGAACGATATCCACAGCGGCATGACCTGCGGAATCACCCCATAGACGATCTCATGCAGCGCACTTGCGCCGGTCGAGCGGATGCCTTCCACCGGCTGTGGATCAATGGCCTCCACGGCTTCCGAGAATAATTTGGCGAGCACGCCGGTGGTGTGGATCCATAGAGCCAGGACTCCGGCGAAGGGCCCAAGGCCCACCGCAACCACAAAAAGCATCGCGAACACCATTTCATTGATGGCCCGGCTTGCGTCCAGCACGCGGCGCACCGGCTGGTAGACCCACCATGGCACGATGTTGGCGGAAGCCAGCAGCGCCATCGGAACTGCTGTCACTACGGCCAGGGCCGTTCCCCATAGTGCAATCTGAAGCGTGACGACCATTTCCTGTAGATAGAAGCGCCACTGTGTAAAGTCCGGCGGAAAGAAGTCGGCCGCGTAGGTGGCCATGTTGCCCGAGTCCCGCCAGAGATCGAGCGGGCGCATATCTGCGCCGTTCCACGAGCCGGCCAGAAGGAGCAGCGTTACTGCCCATACCAGGTGCCAGGTAAGGCTTCGCTTCTGGACGGGCGCGAGGGCTGCTCCGGGGGACGTGAATGTCGTGTGCATGAAGGGAACGGGCGTACCGGTCGCTCAGTTCAGCGCCGTGAGCTTCCTGTCGATTTCCGCGAGGCGTGAGCTCTTGTCGTCGTCACTGAGTGCCGCGTCCGCCTCGATCCTGTTGCGCTGCCCGAACAGTTCAAGCTGGCGGATCGGAAGCAATTGGCGGTTGGTGGATTCCTTGAATCCGGCCAGCTTGGAAATCTTCATCACGATCGCCTTCTCCCGCTCATCCGTCTTGGCGTAGTTGTAGAAGAAGTCCTTCAGCTTGGTCCTGGTCTGCTCCGGCAGGTCCTTGCGCATGACCAGCGGGTCTAACGGGATCAGCGGCGACGTCCAGATGATCTTGATGTCCTTGAACTTGTCGGGATGGCGCGCCTCGATCTTTCCCAGGTTCTCGCTGTTGTTGGTTGCGACGTCCACCTGCTTGTTGGCCACCGCAAGTGCGTTGGTTTCGTGATTGGCGCTGCGGGCAACCTTGAAGTGAGTCTTGGCGTTGATGCCGTTCTGTGCGAAGACATAAAAGCCGGGAACCAGGAAGCCGGAAGTGGAGTTGGGATCGCCATTGCCGAAGCTGAGGTCTTTGCCCTTCTTCAGCACGTCATCGAGGGTGTTGATGGAACTGTCGCGATGGACGATCAGGTGCGAGTAGTAGCCCTGGGAGCCGTCCGCGTTGACCATCTGCGCAAACACCTCGCCGCCGGCGCGGTCCACTGCCTCCATGGCCGACTTGTTGCCGAACCAGCCGAGGTGCACCTTGTTGAAACGCATGCCCTCGATAATGCCGGCATAGTCTGGTGCGAAGAACGCCGTGACCTTGAAGCCGGTCTTGCGGCTCATGTCATCGATGAGCGGCTGCCAGTCCTGCCTCAGGTTCTGGGTTGCTTCGGTGGATATGATGCCGAAGGTGATTTCCTGCGCAAGCGCACCGCTCATGCCGAGGCCGAACGCAAGGGACACACACAGTTTCTTGATCATGATTGCTCCAGATAGGGATGAGCAGTGTTAGGGAGGGCAAAGTCGTTCAGGCGGCCCGGGTACCGGGCATACCCCAGGCGGCCATCGCCGGTTGCGTCGGCACCCGTATGCCGTCTTCCGATGCCGGTGGCGTCGGCGCCAGGATCTCTTCCGCCTGCACGCCATAGAGTTTGCGAAGCAAAGGGGCCGTGAGCGCGGACGAGGGCCCGTCGTAGACCACGCGGCCGTCGTGCAGCGCCACAACACGCGGGCAGTACCTGATTGCCATGTCGACCTGATGCAGCGACACGATAACCGTGCACCTGTCCTCACGGTTGATCTTCGCCAGGATCTCCATCACATTCCGGGACGATTCGGGATCCAGCGATGCGATCGGCTCGTCCGCCAGGACAACCTTCGACCCCTGCACCAGGGTTCGCGCAATCGCTGCGCGCTGCTGCTGCCCGCCTGAAAGGGTGGAGGCTCTCTGAGAATGGCACTCGGCAATGCCGACGCGCGACAGGGCATTCAGCGCCAGCGCCCGCTCCTGCGGGGTGAACAGTCGAAGCAGGCTGCGCCACCAGGGAGTACGGTGCAGGAGGCCGACCAACACGTTGACCAGAACGGGCAGCCGATCCACGAGGTTGAACTGCTGGAAGACGAAGCCGACATGGGCGCGAACCTTTCGGATATCCCGGTGGATGCGACCTGACCGCTGCACGCAGCATCCGTCTATTTCGATCAGCGATTCCGTGTCACCATCAGCAGCCAACAGTCCGGCAATGTGGCGCAGCAATGTGGACTTGCCGGAACCGGACGCGCCGATCAGCGCAACCATCTCGCCCTGTTTCACGGTGAGGTCGATGTCGCGCAGCGCGTGCCGGCCGTTGGGGAAATGCTTGTTGAGTTTTTGAATGCGCAGCGAGGTGTTCATCATGAGCTCCAGGATTTTTTCCGGACAGGCGCAGTGTGGGCAACGGTTGTGACGGCTTGTTGACAGCGCTGCAAATCGCTGGCGACCAGGTTGCCCACCTTACAGAACCCGCCGCCCCTCGCGCCACACTGCCCGCACCACGGCCTGCTGAGCGCCGCCGGGAAGCTCCGCCAGATGCACCTGCACCAGATCGGCCCTCAGCCCGGGCTCGATTGCGCCCCGATCGTGCAGGCCGGCCGCCTGCGCCGGCGAGCGGGTGATTGCGCGCACCGCCTGGGGCAGGGTGAAAATGCCGTCACGTACCAGCCGCAGCATGGCGCTGAGCAGGCTGCCAGGGACATAGTCCGACGACAGAATATCCAGCAGGCCCAGGCGGGCCAGTTCGGCGGCGGCGACATTGCCCGAATGCGAGCCGCCACGGACGACGTTCGGAGCGCCCAGAACCGTCAGAAGCCCGTGATCTCGAGCCGCCTGTGCCGCGGCGAGCGTGGTGGGAAATTCAGACATGATCACGCCCTCCGCGTGAGCCTGCTCGACATGCGCGATCGTGGTGTCGTCGTGGCTGGCCATTGCTATGCCCTGGCTGCGGCAGTGATCCACGAAGAAGCGGCGATTGGGAGCGGCATGCAGCGCCTGCAGTTGCGCGGCCTGCTCGACCTGGCGTTCGAACTTCTCCCGGCTCCAGCCCTTCTTGCCGAGGTAGTAGGTGCGTGCCTGGTTGATGTCTTCCCATTGGCGCTGTCCCGGGGTGTGGTCCATCAGCGAGATGAGTGACAGACGGGGATGGCCACGAAACGGCTCGAACAGCTCCAGGGTATTCGGCGCGGGCAGTTCGCAGCGCACGTGAAGGTGGTGGTCGGCCCTCAACAGGTTGTGTGTGATGCCGGCGTCGATGGTGGCGAGCACGCGGCGCCAGTCGCTGCCCCGCAGGCTCTCGGTGTCGGCCTCGCCTACGCCGAGGGCATCGAACACCGTCGTGATACCTGCGGAGGCGATTTCCGCGTCGTGCGCCAGCAGCGCCGGCAGTTCGGCCCAACGCACCTTGGGGCGCGGCATCAGGTGGCGCTCGAAGTTGTCGGTATGGACCTCCACAAGACCCGGCAACAGATAGTCGCCTTCCAGATCGATGGCGGCGGATACGGCAGAGTTGCCACTGTTCACTGCTGCGATGCGTCCTCGCGTCACCGCCACAGTCCCGGTCATGACCGCATCCGGCAGGACAATGCGGGCGTTCTTGTATACGGACTGCATGTCGTCGGGCCGGCATCCCGGCTGCACACCTGCTTCGAAGCGATTACCGGTCGGGACCGCGAGAAGCCGCGCGACCCCGGTTGGCGTGCCGATCACGGTTGCCTCCTGAAGTCCGCCACATCGATACGACGGGTGGCAACTGCCGCGCGTACCAGGGGGTCGTGAAAAATTCCCACGATCGCCGCGCCGCGAGCGGCAGCCTCCCGGATGAGTTCGACTACGGTGCGGGTATTCGCCGCGTCGAGCGAGGCCGTCGGTTCGTCAAGCAGCAGCAACGGCTTGACCTTGATCATGTTGCGCGCAATATTGATGCGCTGCTGCTCGCCGCCGGAGAAGGTGGCCGGCGGCAGGTGCCAAAGTCCCTCGGGGATTCGCAGGCGGCTGAGCCAGGCGCGAGCCTGTTCGCGGGCGGCTTCGAGCCTGGAGGGATCGCCGCAGCCATCTTCGACCAGGGGCTCGGCCACCACCTCGAGTGCAGCCACCCGCGGAATCACCCGCAGGAACTGACTGACGTAGCCAATGGTGTCGCGTCGAAGTTGCACCAGCTCACGGGGGCTGGCCGTGGTGACCTCGACCGTTGCGCCGTCCCTGGGACGTACCTCGATACTGCCTGCGCTGGCGCGATAATTGGCGTGGATGAGCTTGAGCAATGTGCTCTTGCCCATCCCGGAGGGGCCGTCCAGGACCACGCATTCCCCGGGACCGATGTCGAGATCCACCGCATCGAGCACGGCCAGCCGGATCCCATTCTGGTTGTGCAGGGTGAAGCTCTTGGCGACCCCCGTCATCTGAAGCAAGGGCTGGTTCACGCGCTTTTCCTTGTTACGGCTGCAGAACTGATGACACGAGCAGCTGGGTGTACGGGTGCTGTGGATCGTCGAGCACCTGGTCGGTCAGGCCCGTCTCGACCACCCGGCCCCGCTGCATCACGATCATCCGGTGCGCGAGCAGACGGGCAACCGCGAGGTCATGGGTGACGACGATCGCGGCCAGCTGCATCTGCCGCGTGAGTTGGCGCAGGAGGTCCAGCAGACGGGCCTGCACCGACACGTCAAGGCCGGACGTAGGCTCGTCCATGAATACCAGGCGCGGCCGTGTGACCAGATTGCGTGCGATCTGCAGGCGCTGGCGCATGCCCCCGGAGAAGGTTCGCGGCACGTCATCGATACGAAGCGGGTCGATTTCGACGCGCTCCAGCCATTCGGCTGCCGTAGCCCGCAGTCGGCCGTAGTGGCGCTCCCCCAGGCTCATCAATCGCTCGCCGACATTGGCGCCAGCCGATACATCCAGTCGCAGGCCATCGGCGGCGTTCTGGTGCACGAATCCCCAATCCGTGCGAGCGAGCAGGCGTTGCTGCGCCTCGCTCATTGCAAATACATCCTGCAGGGCGCCGTTACGGACCATGTATTGCACGCTGCCGCTCCCGGGCCTGCTGCGGGCGGCTACGGCATCCAGCAGCGTGGTCTTGCCGGAGCCGGACTCGCCGACCACCGCCAGCACCTCTCCCGGCCAGAGATCGAACGAAGCCTCATGCAGGGCGACGCGCTCCCCGTAGCGCTTGC
>JBBRJB010000159.1:0-6407 GCA_038220085.1 Burkholderiales bacterium | reverse complement strand
GGGTCGTGGGTTCGAATCCTGCCGGGCGCGCCAGAAAAAACCTTGTAAAATCAAACGCCTGCGAATTTCCCCGCAGGCGTTTGTCGTTTCATAAACCAGTGCGGGACCTTTGCGGGACCCCTCCGCGCAGACCCGGTTGGCCGCCTCCCGCAGATTGGCCTCCGCGCCGGAATAGTGCGTGGTGCGCGTCGGCGGGCTGCATGCGCGCATGATCGACCACCTTCGCGAGCGCGTCGCGCGGTCGGCCCTCCACGATCGCGGTCACTAGGCAGGACCACTTGGGTAGCACAACGAATGAGTCGATCGTCTGGCCGGCTTCTGCGCCGGTCGAAACGCAGTTCGAAGTGAATCTGTTGCGCGTCTGCGGGGTGATGCCGGCCATCTTGAAGGCCGCCTTATCCGGCCGCGTCATCAAGGCGGGCTGGTATTTCCTCCCGGAGCGACGGGCACATTCGATGGCCTTACAGGTTCGCCCCGTTGGCTCGGATCGTCTCGCGATACCACTCGAACGAACGCTTCGGCGTGCGCTTCAGGGTCGCAAAGTCGACATGGACCAGCCCGAATCGCTCCCGGTAGCCTTCGGCCCATTCGAAGTTGTCCAGCAGGCTCCAGGCGAAGTAGCCCCGCACGTCGACACCGTCCGATGCGGCGCGGCGCAGCTCCCGCAGATAGCGGCGCAGGAAATCGATCCGTTGCGGATCGTCGACCCGGCCGTCCAGCGAGACCCAGTCCGTGAGGCTCATCCCGTTCTCGGTCACGTAGATCGGCAAGCCGTAGCGCTCGTAGTACCAGCGCGGCCCCCAATAGAGTGACTCGGGAAGCACGTCGAACACCCAGAATGACGTGCGTGGATTGCCCGGCGGCGGCGCGACGGTCTGCGGCTTGCCGTCGGCATCGGCGCGTATGACGTTGCCCTGGTAGGTGTTCATCGCGAAGAAGTCGAGCGGCTGCGCGATGATCTTCAGGTCGGCTGGATCGTGCCGTGGCACCTGGTCGCCGTACTCGACGAGCTGCTGTGCGGGGTACTCGCCACGGTACACCGGCTCGAGCAGCCAGCCTGCGAGACCGCCGAAAGTCGAGCGGCGGGCCGCCTCCAGATCGGCCGGATCGTCCGACGCCGGGATACCCGGCCATAGCGCGGAGACGTAACCGATCTCGATCGGTTGCCGTGCCTTCGCGCGCATGACCTGGACGGCCTTGCCGTGGGCGAGCATCACGTGATGCGAGATCTGCAGGATGTCCGCCCAGGGTCGCTTCTCGCCCGGCGCGTGCGTGCCGAGGTGATGACCCAGGAAGATGAACACCTCGGGCTCGTTGTGCGTGAACCAGTGCTTCACGCGGTCCGAATAGCGCGTGATCGCGGCCTCGGCGTAGTCGGCAAACCAGTCGGCGGACTCGCGCACCATCCAGCCGCCGCGCTGCTGCAGTGCCCGCGGCAGATCCCAGTGAAACAGGGTGATCCAGGGGGTGACACCAGCCGCGAGCAGTTCGTCGATCAGGCGATCGTAAAAGGCGAAACCGGCTTCGTTGCGACGACCGGTACCTTCGGGAAACAGCCGGGGCCAGGACAGGGAGAATCGGTAGGCGCCGAGCTCGAACTGCTTCATCAGGGCCACGTCATCGCGATAGCGCCGATAGTGGTCGCAGGCCACGTCACCGGAATGCTTGTCCTTGATGGCGCCTTCGCGACCCGCAAAGACATCCCAGACCGACTCGCCGCCGCCGTCATGCACCGGGGAACCCTCGATCTGGTAGGAAGAGGTTCCCGAGCCCCAGACGAAATCGTCGCGCAATCGGCCAGGCGCCGCATGCCCGGAGGAAGGGTAGGGATCCGCACCGGAACGGGCCGAGGCGGTCGGAGGTTGGCGCGGAGTTTCAGTAGACACGTGCTGCTTCCTTTTTTCAGATCTGTGAGAGGGGCAGAACGCCCCTCGGCCGGGTGGCGTCCTCCTTTGCGCCCTCCATTGGAACCGGATTCGTTGCCGTTTGGCGGGACTTCCCCGGCAGATGTGGCGGCGTGTTGCACAGTGTCCACACGGTGGCTCGCAGCACCTTGTCCGGGTGTTAGGGTGCCGATACAAAACGTCCAGCATGCAATCAAATCCAGCTTACGAAGCATTGACGACCAGGCAGCGGCCCGAAGACTCGGATCGATTGCGGCGGTGCACCATGGAGTTCTGGATGGGCCATCGCCGCGTCTTCGCCTGGAGCCTGACGCTCGCGCTGGTGGTGCTGACGGTCGCGCAAGCCGCGGTTCCGGTCGCGCTCAATCTCTGGAGCCAGCGGCTGTTCGATGCGCTCGAGCAACGCGACTTCGCGAACCTCCTGCATGAGGCGGGCGTCGCGGTACTGATCATCCTGGCCAACATGCTGGTGATGACGGTCCATCTGCGGGCCAAGCGCCGTTTGCAGGTCGAGTGGCGGGGTGACCTCACCCGGCGCATCCTCGACCAGTGGATGATCCGGGGGCGCGACTATCGCGTGCAGAGGCAGGGCGGGCTCGACAACCCGGATGGTCGGATCGCCGAGGACGTCCGGGTGGCCACCGAGACTACGGTCGAGCTCGGGCATTCGCTGCTCTACTGCGTTCTGCTGCTGCTGAGCTTCGCGCAGATTCTCTGGGGGTTGTCCGGCACGATTGCACTCGAGTTCGGCGGCTGGGAACTGGCGCTGCCGGGCTACCTGGTCTGGATCGCTGTCGGCTACGCCGGCGTGGGCGCCGCAGTGGCCGCCTGGCTCGGCCAACCGCTGACGCGGGCGGCCAATCTGCGCCACGCCAAGGAGGCCGACTTCCGGTTCGGCCTCGCGAGCGTGCGCGAGAGCGGATCGACGATCCCGCTGCAATCCATCGATTCGGCACGCCCCAAGGTGGAGCGACAGTTCGACGGGCTGATTGGGGCCTGGACGCGGCAGACGCGGGCACTCGCGCACTTGATCACGTTTTCGTCGAGCTGGACGGTGCTCTCTCAGGCCGCTCCGATTCTGGTCGCCGCGCCGCGCTACATCGCCGGCACGATCACGCTGGGCGTGCTGATGCAGATCGCCCAGGCCTTCCTGCAGATGACCCAGGCCTTGGCATGGCCGATCGAGAACATGCAGCGACTGGCCGAGGCCCGCGCCTCGTTCACGCGCGTGACGCAACTGCACGGGTGGCTGGTCGAGTCGCGGCCGGACGCGGTGGGTCGGCCGATCGCGGAAGTCGACCGGATCGAGATCGTCGACCGGATCGAGACCGAGGTCACCGTGATTGCAACCGCGATTCCCGCTGCTGTCGCGTCGCTCCATCAGCACCCCGCCAGGCTCCACTAGCTGCAACGACCAGACTCCGAGGAGAGACCGTGAAGACGAACATTCCCGCCCGCACCTGGCCACGTGACTTCGTGTGGGGCGTTTCGACGTCGGCCTTCCAGGTCGAGGGTGCGGCCCGCGAGGACGGCCGCGGGCCCAGCATCTGGGACACGCGCTGCACGCTGCCGGGCAAGGTCCACAAGGGCGGTAGCGGCGATGTATCCTGCGATCACTATCACCGCTATCCCGAGGACATCGCGATCATGCGATCGCTCGGCGTCGATGCCTACCGGTTCTCGATCTCCTGGCCACGCGTGCTGCCGGCGGGCCGCGGCAAGGTCAACGAAACGGGGATGGCGTTCTACGACCGGCTGGTCGATTCGCTGCTCGCCGCCGACATCGAACCGTGGGCGTGTCTCTATCACTGGGACATGCCGCAGGCGCTCGAGAACCTCGGCGGTTGGGCCGCGCGCGACAGCGCGGGCTGGTTCGCCGACTACTCCGCGCTGATGGCGCAGCGGCTTGGCGACCGGGTCAAGCGCTGGATCACTTTCAACGAGTTCTCGGTGTTCACGCTGTTCGGCTATGCGATGGACTGGTGCGCCCCGGGTCTGGTGGATCGCACCGCCAACCTGCGCGCCATCCATCACGTGAATCTAGCACACGGTCGGTGTGTCGACGTGCTGCGCAACACCGTGTGCGACGCCTCCATCGGCGCGGTCCACAATCGGCAGGTGGTCCGGCCGGCGACCCCGAGCGATGCCGATCGCAGCGCCGCCGCAATGCTCGATGCCCACTGGAACCTGGCCTTTCCCGAGCCGCAGTTGCGCGCAACCTATCCGGCGCTGCTGGCCGAGGCGATCGAACCCTGGGTACAGGCCGGCGACATGGCGCAGATCTGCCGGCGCATCGACTGGCTGGGACTGAATCACTACGGGCCGATCTTCGCCAAGGCCGATCCGACCACGATCTGGGGCTTCGCCTGGGGTGACGCACCGGCCGACGCGCCGGTTCGCGAGGACATCGGCTGGGCGATTTTCCCGGACGCGTTTCGCGACGAACTGATCGAGCTGTCGCTACGCTACAAGCTCCCGGTCTATGTCACCGAGAACGGCTGCGGCACCCTGGACAAGCCGGATTCCACAGGCGCGGTCCACGACCCCAAGCGCGTGGCCTACCTGGAGACCTACACCGCCGCGATGCACGATGCGATCAGCGCCGGGGCCGACGTCCGGGGCTATTTCGTCTGGTCGCTGCTCGACAGTTTCGAGTGGGGTGCCGGCTACACGAATCCGTTCGGGCTCGTACACGTGGACTTCGAAACGCAGAAGCGCACGCCGAAGAGCTCGGCGCGCTGGTACGCGAATTTTGTCGAGCAGGCGCGCAGCACGCAGGCGAACCCGGCGGCGGTCGCGCCGCTTCGGCGGCGAGGCGTGGCGAACCGTCGCGGCTGAGCGTCCTCGCAGCCTTTACCGATCCGTCATCGCCAGCCGATCGACGAGGCTCCCCAGATTCAGACCCACCGGGCGTATCTGTGGGCCTACGCGTCGACCCAATACTCGGACCTCAACGGGGTGCTCTATGACTTCGCGCCGAGCCGCTCCGGATCCCATGCACGGAGCTGGCTCGGCGACTGGTGTGGCACGCTGGTCTGCGATGACTTCAGCAGCTACAAAGCGTCGTTCGAACGATGAGACGTGACCGAAGCCGGCTGCCTGGCCCACGCGCGGCGCAAGTTCTATGAGCTGCACGTCAAGCACGGCAGCCCGATCGCGAAAGAGGCCCTGCTCTGGTTCGGCAAGCTCTATGAGGTCGAGCACGAGGTCGCGGACTTGGACATCGAGGAACGACAACGGTTACGGCAGGCAAAGAGCCGGCCAATTGCCGATGGCCTGCATCGCTGGCTTGTTCTGCAGAAGCAGAAGGTATCGGTCGGAACAGCGACGGCCAAGGCGAAAATCGTTCATTGGAACCTTTCCGCGATACTCGCGGTAACTTACAACCCGGCCGGACGACCGCTACCCAGGTGAAAGGCGGGTCCCGCCGAAGCAAGATTGCAATTCCCTGCCGGCGGTGCAAGGAAACTGCTCGGCCAGGTACACCTGTTGCCGAATGGCTCAAACCGGCATGAAGTGGAAGTCGGGGTATCTGGCGGCGACTTCGCCAGTCGGCCATGAGCAGTCCTTCACCAACAGCGGCTTTGTCGCCGCTGAACGCGCGAGCGCTCGAAGTTAACCAGGCCCGCGACGACAAGCCTCACCCGGCTGAACGACATCACCGTGCAGACGGGCCGAGGCACCTGTCGTCCTGAAGCAGCCGCACCATTTCCTCCGCCCAATGAGGATTGCACCGCCACAGCGGCTGCAGCGCGTCGGCCGAAGTTGCCGGCACTTCCGACCATTGCTGCAACCAATCCGCCGCCGCCTCGCCTGGGTTTCGTGACGTGGTGGAACAGCCAGGAGCCCTGGGCCACGAGGTCCCAGCCGCTCACGCTGCCGCTGCGTCTGCGCGCCGCCAGGCTTCCCATGCTCTTGAGCAGCTACGTTTCGATGGCGCCCGCCACCCGCTGCGCGATGGCGTCCTGCACCTCAAACATGTCGGCGTCGGCGAAGTCATGTCGCTCGGCCCACAGGCAACTGCCGCTTGACGCGTCGACCAGTTGTGCCGAGATGCGTACGCGCTCGGCCGACTTGCGCACCGAGCCCTCCGCCAAATAGCGCACGCCCAGCTCCGTTGCCGCCGTGCGGCCTTCGACCGGCTTGAGCTTGTAGACGTGGCTCGCATTGCGCCCGGTGACCGAGAACCAGCGAAAGCGCGTGAGCGCGCAGCGTTCATGCACGAGCGGGATCCGCTGGCGGGCGGCACGCGCGATCCTATTTATGAACGCCTCTTCCAGCACATCGTGATGACCGCTCCGTCACCGATCGGCGTCGGCAAAGGATTCAATGAACCCGCCTCACACTGATCAGATATAGCCCGGAATCAGCGGGGCGTGACGCATGTGCAGTGACATCCCCAGGGAGGCCATGTGGTCTCCGTCACGACTCAGGATTACCGCTGCCAGCGGGAGAAATTGCTCCTCTTCAAATTGAGCGTGGGCGGTATACGCCTCCACCAGA
>JBBRJB010000158.1:0-6409 GCA_038220085.1 Burkholderiales bacterium | reverse complement strand
CGATGACTCTCCGCCCGACGATCTCGTGGACCGCATCGCCGGGCTCGCGGCAGGCGGCGCGACGCACGCGCTGCGCCACCGGCGGGAGAAGGTCGTGTCCGCCACGCAAGGCAGCTACGACGCATTGTTCGACCCTGCCCTGCCCGGCCTGACGCTGATCGAACGGCTGCAGGTCGCCCTCTACGCCTGCCGGTTGACACCGGCGCCCGGACTGGCCACGCACTATCGCGAGCGGCTGCAGGCGGCGGGGGCCGAGACCGGGCTGATCGACGCCGTACTGGAGGATGGCGCCCCGACCCTGACCGATGGCCGCCTGCGCGCCATCCTGGCCTTCACGCGAACCCTGATCGAAAAACCAGTCGCGGCCGACAAGGCAGCGTTGCTTGCCTTGCCCACCGCCGGCCTCTCCACGCCTGCGGTAGTCGCCCTGGCCCAATTGATCGCTTTTCTGTCATACCAGGTGCGGCTGGTGGCCGGGCTTCGGGCATTGAGTGCGGTCCATGACAGTGCCCCGCTTCCGGACGAGCCGATCCGCGGAGCAGGCGCCCGGCCTCGAACAGCGCCGGCTAAGGCCTCGGCCGCGGCCAGCTCCGGACAATCGTCAGTTGCGGTCATCAGCGCCCAGGGGTTCACCAGCCAGCCGTTAGGATGGAAAGCCTGGCTGGACGTGGTCGATCTCGGCCTGGCCACGCCCGTGCAGATCCAGGTGCTGGAGGAGAGCCACCCGCAGGCCATGACGTCGGACTACTACCGCCTGCTCGTGCATCAGCCTGAAATACTGCGTCACCGGTCCGCCGCCTTCAACGCCATCATGTATGCGCCCAACGGTATGGCGCGCGCGGAGCGTGAACTGGGCGCCACCGTCACCTCGCGGGCCAATGGATGCGTGTACTGCGCGTCGGTTCATGCGCAGCGTTTCGAGCAACTGGCGAGGCGCAACGACGTGATCCTGCAGGTATTCGAGGATCCGCAGACCGCCGGCGGCGACGCCCGCGAACGGGCGATCGTGCGCTTCTCGCTCGACCTCACTGCCCGGCCCGGCGGTCTGGCGCCGGACGATATCCGCGCGCTCGGCGACTCGGGGCTGCAGGCTTCGGAGATCCTCGACCTGATTCACTCGGTGGCGATCTTCGCCTGGGCCAACCGCTTGATGCTGAACCTGGGCGAACCGGTATTCCTCTGAGGAGCCCGTCAGTCCTTCCAGGTGCCCAGGATCCAGGCCGCGAGGACCCCCGCCACTACGCCCCAGAACGCCGCCCCGATCGAAAACATCGTGACGCCGGACATCGTGACCAGAAATGTCACCAGGGCCGGTTCGCGCCAGCGCTCATCGACCGTTGCCGCAGCCAGGCCGTTGCCTATCGTCGCGAGCAGCGCCAGTCCGGCGATCGTGGCGATCAGTTCGCGGGGCAGCGCGGCGAACAGAAGCGCCACACTGGCGCCCAGCAAGCCGACGATCAGATAGAAGACGCCAGCCGCAATCGACGCCAGGTAGCGGCGCGCCGGATCCTCATGGGCCTGGGGTCCGCAACAGATCGCCGCGGTGATCGCGGCGAGGTTCAAAGCGAAGGCACCGAACGGCGCCAGAAGGACAGTGACCGCACCGGTCCAGCCCACCACCCCGGAGATCGGCGGCTCGTAACCCGAGGCTTTCAGCACCGCCACCCCCGGCACGTTCTGCGACGCCATGGTCACCACGAACAGCGGCAGTCCGACGCCCACCAGCACCGGCAGCGAAAATGTCGGCATCACGAATTCCGGCCGGGCAAAGGTCAGCGCCAGGGCCCCCGGCACGATCAGGCCTTGCAACGCCGCAAGCGCCAGGCCGGCCAGCAGCACCAGGATCACCGCATACCGCGGCAGCCAGCGCCTGCCGGCCAGGTAGACCGCCACCATCGGGAGCACCAGCCCCGGCCGACTGGTGATCGCTGCAAACGCATCGATGCCGAAGCGCGCGAGTACGCCCGCCAGCAGCGCGGCAGCCAGGGCGAGGGGAATCCGGTTGATGATCCGCTCGAACCAGCCGGTGACGCCAGCCAGCACGATCAGCAGTCCGCTGAAGACGAAGGCGCCGATCGCATCCGACATCGACACGCCCGCCAGGCTGGTTACGAGCAGCGCCGCGCCCGGCGTCGACCAGGCGGTGACGATCGGCATCCGGTAACGCAGCGACAGGCCGATGCAGGTGATCGCGAGCCCGAGGCCAAGCCCCAGGATCCAGGAACCGATCTGGGCCGGCGTCGCGCCGGCAGCGTCGGCAGCCTGGAAGACAAGGACAGCGGAACTGGTAAAACCGACCAGGACGGCAATGAACCCTGCGGCCACCGGGGGCAGCCAGGATGCCAGCCCGCCGCCAGGAGCAGCCCGCCAGCCAACAGCCAAAGGTTGTGGGGCCTCGCCCCGTCTGCCGCCATCCGCCATCATCTGCCCTGCGCCTCGAGGCGCGGATTATGACAGCGGCCCGGTGACAGCGGCCCGGCATTTTTTGCCGCTATCGGGCGGTCTCAATACCGGTAGTACGGCCTGCCGTAGTAGCGCGGTCCGTAATACGGCCGGCTGTAGTGACGCGGCGCGTGGTAATGGCCACCGTAGCCGCCGAAGAACCCGAAGCTCACTACCGGTGGTGCGACCACTACGGCGGGCGAGACCACTACCGGAGCCGGCCCGATGATGTCACCCGACGGGGTCGTATAGACGGCGCAGCCAGCGGACAAAGCCGCAACGGCCGCGACGGCGACGGTCCAACTCCTGAGACGGGTACTTTGCATGAGCGGGCTCCCCGCGGCAATCCGCGACCCAGCTCTTATAACGTCCGAGCGCCGCGACGGCTTACAGCGCGAGGCGCAACGCTGTGTAAAGCTTTCTTGCGACGCATGTCCGCCTGTTGCCCCGTCACCTCGCCTGTTGCCCCGTCACCTCGCCTGTTGCCCCTTCACGCCCGCGGTTCCGCTTCCACCTGCCGGAACCCCGGCCGCTTCCGCCTCGATCGCGGAGAAATCCGGCTTGCGTTTCTGCATGAAGGCGGAGAAGGCTTCGCGCGCGGCAGGGCCGGTCAGCATCCGGCGAAAGGTCTGGTTTTCCTCGGCCATCGACCTCGCCACCTGGGCGGCCAGGGGAGCGCGCATCAGCCGCTTCGTATGGAGCAGCGAAGCAGCCGGCTGCCTGGCCAGCGACCTGGCCCGCTCGAGGGCGAAGTCCAGCACCCCGGCCGCTGGGACCACCTTGTTCACCAGACCCATATCGCGGGCTTCCTCGGCGTCGAAAGGTTCCCCGAAGAGCAACTTCTCCGCGGCCCGCGCGTAGCCGGCCAGGGCCGGCAACAACAGGCTGCTGGCTGCCTCGGGACACAGGCCAAGACTGGCGAACGGCAGCGAGAAGCGCGCGTCGTCTCCGGCATACACGAGGTCGCAATGCAGCAGCATGGTGGTGCCGATGCCGATCGCCGGGCCGCTCACCGCGGCGATGAGCGGTTTCGGAAACTGGTGGATGGCCGCGAGGAACCGATGTACCGGGGCTTCCTCGTCGGCCGGCGGATTTTCCAGAAAGTCCCCCAGGTCGTTGCCGGCGGTGAAGACACCCGGCTGGCCATGCAGGACCACCACCCGGATATCCGTCGCGGCGGCCGCCAGTGCCAGGCCTTCGACGAGCGCCAGGTACATCCGCGCGGTGATGGCGTTCTTGCGCTCGGGGCGGTCGAAGCAGAGCCGCAGCACCGCACCTTCGTGGATACGGCTGATGCCGAGCGGCGCCGCCATCATGTCATCCGCTCAAAAATTCCGGCCGCACCCATGCCTGTGCCGATGCACATGGTCACCATGCCGTACTTCAGTTGATGCCGCTGCAGGGCATGGATGACCGTGGCCGCCCGGATTGCGCCGGTGGCCCCGAGCGGATGCCCCAGGGCGATCGCGCCGCCGATCGGGTTGACCTTGTCCGGATCGAGGCCGAGGTCCCGGATGACCGCCAGCGCCTGGGCGGCAAACGCCTCGTTGAGTTCGATCCACCCGAGGTCCTCCTGCTTGAGTCCGGCTGCCGCGAGGGCGGCCGGGATCGCCTCCTTCGGCCCGATGCCCATGATCTCCGGCGGCACGCCGCGCACTGCGAACGAAACGAAGCGCGCCAGCGGCCGCAGGTTGAATTGCTTCAGGATCTTTTCCGACACCACCAGCACTGCGCCAGCGCCATCCGAGGTCTGCGAACTGTTGCCCGCTGTGACGCTGCCCTTGGCAGCGAACACGGTGCGCAGCTTCCCCAGGACCTGCAGGCTCGTTTCCGCGCGTGCCCCTTCGTCGGTGTCCACCGTGCGGGTCTTGACGTCGACCTTGCCGCCCTCCAGGTCCGCAATCCGCTCGACCACCTCGACCGGCACGGTCTCGTCCTTGAACTCCCCTTTCTGCTGACCGGCGATCGCCTTCTGGTGCGACGCCAGCGCAAAGGCATCCTGGTCGGCCCGTGAGACCTTCCACCGGCTGGCGACGTTCTCGGCGGTCATACCCATGCCATAGGCGATGGCGACGTTCTCGTCGTTATCGAAGATGCGCATGTTCATCGACGGGCGGTTGCCCATCATCGGCACCATGCTCATCGACTCGGTGCCGCCGGCGATCATCGCGTCGGCTTCGCCGACACGGATGCGATCGGCCGCTATCGCGATCGCGGTGATGCCAGAGGCACAGAAACGGTTGACGGTGACGCCGGCGATCCGGTTGGGCAGGCCCGAGAGCAGCACCGATATCCGGGCGACGTTCAGTCCCTGCTCGGCCTCCGGAATGGCGCAACCGATGATGGCATCCTCCAACACGGAGGGATCCAGCGACGGCGCCTGTGCCAGCGCGCCGCGGATCGCGGCAACCAGCAGGTCGTCGGGGCGGGTATTGCGAAACACGCCTCGCGGCGCCTTGCCGATCGGCGTGCGGGCCGCGGCAACGATGTATGCATCCTGAACTTGACGGCTCATCGCCTTCTCCTGGTTCCGTGAATGTTGGTCCGCCGCTGGCAGATCAATTGCGCACCGGCTTGCCGGTCTGCATCATGCCCATGATCCGTTCCTGCGTCTTCGGATGCTCCAGCAGGGACATGAAGCCTTCGCGCTCGAGCGCGAGGATCCAGGCCTCGTCGACCACGGTGCCGGCATCGACGTCGCCGCCACACATCACCGTGGCAATCGTCTTGCCCAGGTGATAGTCGTGCGGCGAGATGAAGCCACCATCGCGCATGTTGACCAGTTGTGCCAGGATCGTCGCGCAGCCGGAGCGTCCGGCCACACGGAACTGCGCTTTCGGCGGCGCGCGGTAGCCGGCATCATGCATCGCCTTGGCCTGCCGGATCGCCACGTAGAGCAACTCGTGCGCATTGAAGACGATCGGATCCGACGCCAGCAGGTAGCCCATCCGCCGCGCTTCGATCGCGGATTTCGACACCGCCGCCGTGCCGGCGTTCGTGAAGTACTTGCCGAGGAAATGCAGCAGGTAGGCTTCCGGCGCCAGCGACTGCTCCTCGGCCGCACGGCGTGCGCCATAGGCGAGCCCACCGCCGCCCGGGATCAGCCCGACGCCGACCTCGACCAGGCCGATGTAACTCTCGATCGACGCAACCCGCCTGGCGCAATAGAGCGCGAGTTCACACCCGCCGCCGAGCGCAAGCCCCGAGACCGCGGCGACGGTCGGCACCTGGGCATACCGCAACCCCAGCATCGCATCCTGAAGCTTCTTCTCTTCCGGACCGATCGCCTTGGCGCCCCCGGACATGAACAGCGGCAGCATCGCCTGGAGGTCCGCCCCCGCGGAGAAGGGCCCACCCTCCAGTGACCCCGGCGCCCAGATCACCAGGCCCTGGTAGCGGCTTTCCGCCATCGCCACCGCCTTGGCCAGGCCGGCAGTGACGCCCGGCCCGATTGCGTTCATCTTGGTGCGGGGAGAAACGATCAGCACGTCGTCGACACCCGGATCGGACAAGGTCCACAGTCGGATCGATTCGTCCTCGAAGATGGTGTCGCCGACGGCGCCCTGGTCCGGGCTTTCGCCCTTGAGCGCAGCGCGAAACAGTTGTCGCCGGTAGACCGGCAGGTCGGAACGCGGCACGAAGGCGCTGCGCGACGGTGACCAGGAACCTTCCGGCTGGTGCACGCCGCCCTTGTCCGCAACCGGTCCCTTCAACGCCCACTGGGGCAGCGGCGTGTCGGACAGCGCCTTGCCCGCCGCGATGTCCTCGGACACCCACTGGGCGACCTGCTGCCAGCCGGCCTGCTGCCAGATCTCGAATGGCCCCTGCTTCTGCCCGAAGCCCCAACGCATGGCGAAGTCCAGGTCGCGCGCCGTTTCGGCGATCTCCTCCAGGTTGATGGCGGCATAGTGGAAGGTGTTCCGAAGGATCGCCCAGACGAATTGGGCCTGCGGGTTCTTCGACTCCC
>JBBRJB010000157.1:0-6411 GCA_038220085.1 Burkholderiales bacterium | reverse complement strand
GCCATGCCATCGGCGGCGCAGGCGCCCTCGCATTGCCCGGTGTGGCCCCCGGGCCGGCGGGCGCCGCAGCGCCACTGATCGCCGGGAAGGCTTGCCCGTCCTGCGGCGCGCACGCCTACATCCGCCGCGACGGCTGCCTGTTCTGCACCGCCTGCGGGCACCAGGGAGAATGCGGGTGACGCGCCGCTGCAGGGCGCGGCGTCCGGATCGGCGCTGGCTGATGACCGCGGCGTACCGATGCCAATGATTCGAGTCGGGTGATCTCGCAGGCTCGGACCGGATCGGCGCCATACTGAACAGATGAATCCACGAATCGACTACTCCTCATCCCGGGGCCGCAGCGGCGGCCTGCTCAACGCCGGCCCGTTCTCGAAGGCGCTTGCCATCGTCGCCGGCGGCATGATGCTGGTGGCGGGGCTCTTCGTTTCCGCCGTCGTCTTCTCGGTACTGCTGGTGGCTGGCGTGGTCGCGGGCGGCTGGTTCTGGTGGAAGACCCGTGACCTTCGCAAGCAACTGGGCGAACGGATGGCGCAGATGCAGCAGATGCAGGCGGGTCGTCAATCCAGAGGGGCCCCCGCCGGTTCTTCCAATCCTTCCGATGTGATCGATGGGGACTACATCCGCGAGACCGAGCGCCCTGCCCGTTGACAGGCCAGGGACTCCGGGCAGCGCGCGGGGATGCTTCCTCCGCGATTGACAGGCCGCGACGGACCGGCACCTGATCGACGGCTGACTAAAAGACGGCCGCGCCTGCGAGAAGCACCAGCGCCAACAGGATGACGAAAATCAGCAGGGCGATGGCGAAGAGCACCTTCGCAACGCCAGCACTGGCGGCTGAGACGCCTGAAAAACCGAAGAATCCGGCGATCAGGGAAACGATAAAAAAGATGATGGCCAGCTTCAACACCGCAGTCTCCGGTTGACGGTCGGCGACTCGCCGTGGTGCAAGAATAGCAACATCAGTGCCTGCCGTAAGGCAGCGGTACGGCTGCTATGATCGCGCGCATGACAGCCGCCCCCGCCCTGCCCAAGGCCGTACTGACTGTCAACGATGCTGCGCAGATCGAGCGACTCGCGCAGCGCCATGAAGTGCCCTGCGGCGATGGCGTGATGGTCTGGCGTGCCTGGGGGAACGGTGCGCCGATCGTGCTGTTGCACGGCGGTTCCGGAAGCTGGAATCACTGGGTGCGCAACATCGCCGCCTTGGTGGCGGCCGGCCGACAGGTCTGACTGCGCAGTTTCCCGCGCGCGTACGGCGGCTGGTACTGGTCGGCGCCCCTGCCCTGAGCGTCGCGCCGGAGCGGCGGGTGGCGTTGCGAGCCTGGAGCCACCTGGCGCCGGGCACTGGGTCCAGTACGAAGGCGCCGGACAGTTCGATACCGCGCTGGCCGAGGCGCTCGGCTAGTCTAGCCCGGACCTGCGGTTGGCGCCGCTTCGGCCGATGACCAGGTGGCGCCGGCCGAAGGAGAACGCGTCAGTCGAATGAGAAGGAGTACATCAGGTCGACGGCATTGTCGCTGCCGCTCTGGGCGCGCACCGACAGCCGCTGGGAGAGCGAGTACTGGATGCGCAGGAGGTTGTACAAACCGCGCACGCCTTGCTCGTAGCTGATGAAGAGCTTCGATCCGATCCGTTTGCCCAGGGTGACCACTTCCTGCTGGGCGGCGGACGCGGAGCCGCTCTGACCGCCCGGCAGGCCAGTGGGATTGCGGCTTTCAGTCACGCCCTGCGTCGGTCCGGTGCTTGAGCCATAGCCGAAGTTGACCACGTCCAGCCCCAGGCGCTCGGCGATGCCCGGTTTGTAGCTGCCGTCGTCCCTGAGCAGCAAAGTCTGCGCGGCCTGGCGCAAGGCCAGCGATTCCGCCGCGCTGGGTGCGTTGGCCGGATCGGTGCCCAGTATCAGCCAGGAGAGTTTGTCGGTCTCGGACATGTCCGGCGTGGAGACCAGGGCGATCTTGGGATTGAGCGCAGTGCCGGTGATCGACACGCCGACCTCGACCGGCAGGAACGGCCGCTTCGCCACCAGATCTAGCGTGGGATTGTCGATCGGCCCGTTGAACCGGACCGTGCCTTTTTCAATACGCAGGTTCTGGCCGTAGGCCTTGTAGGAACCGTCCACGATGTTGATCACCCCGGTCAGCCGTGGATCCTCAGGCAGCGTGCCGAGCACGTTGAGGCTGCCGGTCAGCCGGGCGGCGATGCCATTGCCGGTGATCCGCAGCCGGTCGCCGAGGTCCACCGCCAGATCGCTGAGAATCCGGATCGCGCCTTTTTCCTTCCCGTCCTTGGATTTTCCCTTGGGCGTGACTGGCGTTGAGTCCTTCAAGCCGCCCCCACCGGCGCTCGAGCCGCTGCCGCCCGAGGCGGCATCGGCGTAGACGAGCTTGACGTCGTCGGGTAAGGCCGGCGCGGCCGATCCCTGGATTTCGATGATGCCCTGGTCGACCCGCAGCTTGCCCCGCAAGGCGAGGCCGTCCGCGCCGCTCGACAACGTGGTCGTACCCGACAGCGCAATACGCTGGCCGGGACCGATGGGCACCTGGAACTTCGACGCGGTCAGTTCAAAGCGGCCGTCGATCGGCAGGGTGGACGGGCCGTCGCCGGCCGTCGCGCCTTTCCGCACGTTTGAAGCCGTCCTGGCGCTGGTGGCTGCCCGTGGCGCGTCGAGCAGAGTGGCTTCGCCGCGCAACTCGACCGATCCCTCGCCGGCGGCGAGCTTCAAGGTCTGGAGTTGCACCTTGCGTCCTTCGAAACGAGCCGATAGCACCCCGTCGGTGAGCCGCCAGCCGACCGAGCGCTGCAGCAGCGCCAGATCCTTTCCGGTCAGGGTCGCATTCCACAACGGCCGCACCAGGGTGCCGCTCACGCTGCCTTCCAGCCGCAGGCGGCCGTCGAGCACCAGGTCCGGCGCCGTCAAGGGATGGGTGAAGGCGAGCGATGGCAAGTCCAGGTCGAACTGGCCCTTCAACTGGCCGCGTCTGATCGAAACCTGCACACCGTTGTCGCCCGACAGCTGCAGCTGCCCTTCGCCCGGGGTTTCGCGCAGATCGACCTTCGCTTCTCCGCTGAGGTCATCGGGGCCGCTGCCCTTCAGGTTCCAGCTCGCGTCCAGGCGCAGGCCCTTCAGGGCATCGAGTCCCGGATCCGTACCGGCAAGCGCGAGCAGGCGGGTGATCGGCAAGTCCTGGGCGGCGCCACGCGTGTCGAAAGTGGGCGTGCCCCCCCAGTCGACGGTCAGGCGCTCAAGCTTCGCTTCGCCGCCGGCCACGGCGACATTGAACCGCTCGACCCGGACGCTGCCGGCGTCGAGCCGGATATCCGCCGGCCCGGTCAGGCGAATCGGCACCGGTCCGTCGACGGTGGTCGCAGCAAGACGCGCCCGCCAGGAGGGCGCGTGTTCGAGCGTGGCCCTGCCGTCGCCGTTCAGCTTCACCGACTGCCCCTCCCCCGATGCGGACAGATCGAAACGGTGCGCGGCGAGGGTCCCGTTAGCCTTCAGGTCGAGCGCCTGCAGCTGACGGCCGGCCGCCTGGACAGATCGCAGCTGGATCGACAGGTCCAGCGGCGCCTGGGGGGGCACGGTCGCCGCGGCGGGACCCTTCGCCACGATCCTGACCGAGCCGACCCGGACGGGGCCGTCGGGCAGCGCCAGGCTGAGCCGGTCTCCCTTCATCGTTACGCGCGCCCGCAATCGATCGAAGGCACCTTCAAGCTCCCCATCCAGCGACAGTTGACCCTGCAGGCGGGGATCGAACAATTCCGGTTCCGCCACCGATAGGTCGAGGCTCAACTTGTCCGAGGGGCGGCCCAGCGCGCCGGTGGCACGGATACGATTGCGCCCCAGGCGGATATCGGCGGCGGTCTTGTCCAGGCGCACCGGCATCCAGTCCTGGCCGAGGACCAGTTGCGACTGGATTTCGGCGCCGAGCGTCTTGCCGGCCAGCGTGCTGTCGGCCAGGCGCAGGCTGAGGGTCGCGTCCAGCCCCGGAACCGCCTTGCCGTCGATCGACCAGGCGCCGCTGATGCTGGCGTCCCGCCAGCGGGCGTCGATCGGCGCGTTCTGCGGCAGCCACTGCGCCAATTCGATCCGTTGCGCCTCGCCCTTGAGTGCGATCTTGTAAGGCGCCGACAAGCCGGCTTCGCCACTGGCGTTGAGCCGGGTCTGCCCCAGGCGCAGGCGCGCCTCGTCCAGCCGAAGCGCAAACTTATCGATGCGTCCGCGCACCGATACTTCGGCCGCACCCGCCGCGCCCGCGAAATCCCGGGGCATCAGCTTGCGCACCCGCTCCTCCGACTGGGCGAGTGACAGCACGAAATCGCTGCGCGCAAGCTTGAGGGTGCCGTCCAGGGCCGTGGTCGGCAACTGGCCGCCGAACTGGGCAACATCGATGGTCGAAAACGTCAGGTCCGACTGGACTTCGGGTATCTCCACGCCGGCGACAGACAGCAGTCGCCCCGGCCACACCTTGATCGACCCGGCAATCCGCCCTTTGGGCGCAGTGGCGGAATTGGCGGAATTGGCGGTATTGGCGGTATTGGCGGTATTGGCGGTATTGGGGGCAGTTGTGGAATTGGTGGCAGTGGCAGCATTGCTGGCTTTGCTGGCTTTGTCGGCTTTGTCGGCTTTGTCGGCCTTGCTGCCGGTGGCGGCCTGTGCCGCCGGGCCCCGCAGCGTCAGCTGCAAGTCGCTAAGTTGCAGCTTGCGATCGAGCGGCCCTTCCGGATCGGAAATGGCCAGACGGGTGTCGAGCCCGAGCAACGGCAGCTTGCCGTCGGACAGCACCCCGCTGTCGGCGTTGCTCATGCTCAGCGTTCCGCTCCAGCCGGTTGTGCCGGGTTCGGGCGCCACCTGAAGGTGGGCATCGAGGGCGGTTTGCGGCGCGGCGGCCACCAGTCGGCGCAGGTCAAGGCCGGTGACCTTGGCCTGGGCCGACACAAGCGGCATCACCGCCAGCGGCGCGAGCTCCGCGTCCAGCTGCAAGGCCGCGCCGGCGGCCGTCCCGGTGGTGCGGGCAGCCAGGCGGTCGAGGTCACCCTCGGCCGAGGCTTCCAGTGCGAACGGAATCTGTTCGACTTCGCCCGCCCAGCCCAGCCGCAGCGTCAGGCGGTGCGGTGGCGCCGCTCCGAACGCCGCGTGCAGATCGGCCAGTCGCCCGTACGGTGTCTGGGCGCCGACCTGCGCCAGAGTGAATACGCCGTCACGGTAGTCGAGGCGGGCGCCGATCCCGGTGATCACGATTGGATCCGTCGCCCCGTGCGGGATCAGCCGCAGTTCGCCGACGGCAAAGCGTTGCAGCTCGACGGTCACCGGCAAGGCGAACGAACCCGGCATCGGAAGCGCCTCGCGCGGCGCCGGGTCCGGCGCCGGCGGCGGAAGCTGGACGGTGATCGTGTCGGCCGCAAGCTCGGGAACCAGGACTTGCCGCTGAAGCAACGGCGACAGCGACCAGCGCGCGACCAGCCCGGTGCCGCTGGCCTGCAATCCATCGCCGCTTTGCCACTCGAAGCGCTCCATGCGCACGCCGCTGTAGAGGCTGCCGCTCGCGCCGCTGACCCTGAGCCGGTTGTCGCCGGTGCTGAGGCTGTCCTGCAGGCGGTCGACGACGAAGCGCAGCCCGGTCTCGGTGCCCAGCCACCAGAGGCCGCTCCCGATGGCGATACCCGCAATCGCGACCAGGGCGCCTAGAGACAGCAGAATCCGCCGCAGCATCAGAACGTGTATCCAATCGAGAAGTGGATCCGGTAGCGCGACACTGCCTGGCCATAGGCGAGGTCGAGATTGACCGGTCCGATGGGCGTGCGCCAGCGCAGCCCGATGCCGTAACCGGCCACCGGGTCGAAGTCGCTGCGGGAATCGCCGGCGTTGCCGTAGTCGAAAAACGCCGCCGCGGCGTAGGTGTTGGTGATCCGGCGCTGGTATTCGAGGCTGCCGAGCGCCAGGTAACGGCCACCGACCACCGCCCCGCCCTGTTTCACCCCCAGCGAATGATAGGCATAGCCGCGAATGGTCTGGACACCGCCGGTGCGGAACAGGTTTTCGCTCGGGATGTCATCGCGCGAGCTTGCGCCGACGATGCCGAGTTCCACCAGCCCGATCAGGGTGTCGCCCTCGAACAAGGTATTCGCCGGCATCGGCTGGAATCGGGTCGCCCGGGTATGGAGGCGGACGAAACTGCGATCGGTCATGATGCCGGCACGGGCGCCGGACAGTTGCACGCTGACCGCGTACCCTTTGCGCGGGTCCACCGTCGAGTCCAGTCGCCGCAGGTTCCAGGCCTGGCCGAGCACCAGTGCGCGCTGTGAATTGCGCTCTTCCGGTGTGCCCACTGTGGCAGCGATCCGCTCGCTCTCGATCTGGTACTGCAACGAGGTGAAGGACTCGATGTCGCCGTAGCGCCTGCCGATGCCGGC
>JBBRJB010000156.1:0-6419 GCA_038220085.1 Burkholderiales bacterium | reverse complement strand
TGTCCCGCCCGAAGGGCTATCCGCAGAAGGCGGCGGGGCCGTTCAATCGGATCGCCTATTCCGCCGCCCACGTGGTGGCTGATCCGCTCTCCACGGCCGATCCCTGGGTCAGTGCTGCTGTCGACTGGGACGCCACCATCGCTTATCGCAAGCGCCTGTGGGCGCTTGGGCTCGGTGTCGCCGAGGCGATGGACACCGCGCAGCGGGGCATGGGACTCGACTGGCCGACGTCGCTGGAACTGATCCGGCGCTCGCTCGACGCGGCCAGGGATCAGCCCGGCGCACTGGTCGCTTCCGGTTGCGGTACCGACCATATCGTGCCGACGCCGACGATGCGGATCGACGAAGTGATTGCAGCGTACGAGTCGCAGATGGAAGCGATCGAAGGGCTCGGCGGCCGGCTGATCCTGATGGCGAGCCGGGCGCTGGCCGCCTGCGCCAGGTCGCCGGACGACTATGCCAGGGTCTACGACCGGCTGTTGTCTCAGGCGCGCGAGCCGGTGATGATCCATTGGCTGGGCGACATGTTCGACCCCGCGCTGGCGGGCTACTGGGGTCATGCCGACCCGATGGCGGCGATGGAGGTCGCGGTCGACATCCTCAACCGGCACGCGGACAAGATCGACGGCGTGAAGATCTCCCTGCTGGACAAGGACAAGGAGATCGTCATGCGCCGGCGGCTGGCCGACGGCATCCGCATGTACACCGGCGACGACTTCAACTTCGCGGAACTGATCGCCGGAGACGAACACGGCCACTCGGACGCGCTGCTTGGCATCTTCGACGCGATCGCGCCCGCCGCCTCGGCCGCGCTCACGGCGCTGGCCCGGGGCGACACTGCCGCATTCCACGAGATCCTGGGTCCGACGGTGCCGCTGTCGCGCCATATCTTCTGCGCGCCGACGCGCTTCTACAAGACCGGCGTCGTCTTCATGGCCTGGCTCAACGGGTACCAGGACCACTTCGTGATGGTGGGCGGGCAGCAATCGGCTCGCAACATCCTGCATCTGTCGGAACTGTTCCGTCTCGCCGACGCCGCCGGCCTGCTGGAGGATCCCGACCAGGCCTGTGCGCGGATGTCGCAGTTGCTCGCCACCCATGGCATCGACGCGCGGGCGCCCGGATGAGCACGGCCGCGAGTACCGCTGGTACCGGCGCTAGCGGCGCTACCGGGGATCCTGTCGATCGGCCCGGCCGCAGCCGGCCGTCCCCGGCACTGCTGTCGCTGAACACCGCGACGGTCGGCAAGCAGTGGAACCTGCGCCAGATGATCGAAGCCTGTGCGCGCCACGACGTGCGCGGCATCTCGCCGTGGCGGGACAAACTGGCCGAACTCGGCGTGGACGAAGCGGCCCGCCTGATCCGGCATCACGGCCTGACGGTGACCGGGCTGTGTCGTGGCGGGATGTTCCCCGCCGCCGATGCCGCTGCCCGCGCGGCCGCCCTGAAGGACAACCGGCGCGCGGTCGACGACGCGGCGACGCTCGGCGCGCAGTGCCTGGTGCTCGTGGTCGGCGGGCTCGTGCCCGGCACCCGCGACCTGCCGGGTGCGCGGCAGATGGTGTTCGACGGGATCGCCGAACTCCTGGAGTACGCGCGCGGCGCCGGGGTGCCGCTTGCGATCGAACCCTTGCACCCGATGTATTGCGCGGATCGCGCCTGCGTGAACACCATCGACCAGGCGCTGGACATCTGCGATGCGCTCGAGCCCCGCGCCGCCGATGGGGCTCCCAGCGGCGCGATCGGCGTGGCCGTGGACGCCTATCATGTCTGGTGGGATCCGAATCTCCCGAGGGCCGTCGCCAGGATCGGGCGGGAGCGGCTGCTCGGTTATCACATATGCGACTGGCTGGTGCCGACCCGTGATCTCCTGCTCGATCGCGGCATGATGGGTGACGGGATCATCGACCTGCCTGCGCTGCGGGCGCTGGTCGAGGCGCAAGGCTACACCGGGATGCACGAGGTCGAGATCTTCTCGAACCACTGGTGGTCCCAGGACGCGGATGCGGTGATGCGAACGATCAAGGAGCGGCATCAGCGCTGCTCGTGAGGGAAGCGGGGTGAAGTATCCCAACCTGCGACACGTCCGGGCGTTCGTCGAAGTCGCCCGGCGCCGGAGTTTCGTAGCCGCCGCGCAGGCTCTTCACATGACCCAGTCGGCGGTGAGCCAGGCGGTTGCCCGGCTCGAGGAGCAGATCGGCGTGCAGATGCTGGACCGGTCCAACCGGGAAGTCGTTCTCACCCGAGCAGGCGAGGAACTGCTGCCGGCAGCCAGCCGCCTGCTGGAGGACGCCGAGCGGATGATCCAGCACGGTGGTGAGTGGGCTGGCCTGCGGCGGGGCAGCCTGCGGCTGCTGAGCATCTCGTCGATCGCCCATCGCCTCCTGCCCCACATCGTCCGGCAGTTCAACGAGCGCTATCCGGCAATTGCCATCGAAGTCGACGACGACAAGGACCAGCCCCTGCGCCAGCGGATCAAGGCCGGCGAGGGCGATCTCGCGCTGCTGACCTGCGACAGTACGGAACAGAATTTCCGGACTTTGCCGCTGCTGCGCGACCGTTTCGTGGTTCTGTGCCCGACCGGACATCCCCTGGCCAGGCGCCGCACGGTCCGCGAGCAGGACCTGCGGGGTGTCACGATGATCATGTTGAAGCGGGGCACCGTCCTGAGATCCTATATCGATGGCGTTGTGACGCGACTGCCGCTGGACCAGCCCAGGATCGAGGTCGACCAGATGCAGACGCTGATCGGGATGCTCGAAGGCGGCCTCGGTGTTGCCCTCGTTTCGGGCCTGGCCTGCCCATCCCCCGCGTTGACGTCGGTCACGACCCGCCCGTTCTCGTCCGCCGTCGAAGTGTCCCGGCTGGTCGGGTTTGCCCGTCCCTTTTCCTCGGCGGCCCCGCCGGCGGCTGCGGCGTTCGCCCGGCTCACCCTCGAATACCTGAAGTCCGGCCAGACCGTCCTGCCGAAGGGCGTGAGCCGGTTGCCGGTGCGGGCCTCGGATCTTTCCGCATTCCTGGCCTGACCGTTACCGCGAGCGCTGGCCCGTCGACCGGTCGATTCAATCAGTTTTACTGATCGAACGATCAGAATTAGTCGATGTACTTATCGGCGGCGTGTCTTCAGAATCGGCGGACCCTACGTTCGCCAGCAGGCAGCTTGCCGATGCGCACCATCTTCATTCTCTTCGACTCGCTCAACCGCGCCGCACTCGAGCCGTACGGCGGGAAGACGGTGAAGACGCCCAACTTCACCCGGTTGGCCCGGCACTGTGTGACTTTCGACAATCACTATGTCGGCAGCCTCCCGTGCATGCCTGCCCGTCGCGATCTGCACTCCGGTCGGTTGAACTTCCTGCATCGCGGGTGGGGGCCGCTGGAGCCGTTCGACCACTCGTTTCCAGCCCTCCTTCACGCCCACGGCGTCTACTCCCACCTCGTTTCCGACCACTTCCACTACTGGGGAGACGGCGGCGCAACCTATCACAATCGTTACGACACGTACGACTTCATCAGGGGCCAGGAAGGCGATCCGTGGAAGGCGATGGTTCAGCCTCCGTGGGAGCGGCTGCGGGAGTTGTACCACGCCAAGCAGTTCACGACCCAGCGTCGTCACAAGCTGTCTCGCCACCTGATCAATCGCGAGTCGATCCGGGAGTATGCGGACTTCCCCTCGGTGCGGTGCTTCGACTCCGGCCTGTCGTTCCTCGAGGACAACCGGCAATCGGACAACTGGCTGCTCCACCTGGAGACTTTCGATCCGCATGAGCCGTTCCACGCGCCGGCGGAGTTCCGCAAGCCCTATCCGACGCGCTATCGCGGTCCGATTCTCGACTGGCCACCCTATGCGCGGGTCGGGGAAGCGCCCGAGGAATGCGAGGAACTGCGAGCCAACTATGCCGCGATCATGGCGCTCTGCGACCACGAACTGGGCCGCCTGCTCGACTTCATGGACCGCCACTCGATGTGGGAGGACACCGCGCTGATCGTCGCCACCGACCATGGTTTTCTCCTCGGTGAGCATGATTGGTGGGCGAAGAACGTCATGCCTTGCTACAACGAGGTGGCGCACATTCCTCTGTTCGTGCATCACCCCGATTTCCAGTCGCTGGCCGGTTCCCGCACGGATGCGCTGACCCAGACGATGGATCTCATGCCGACTCTGCTGGAGACCTTCGGCGCGACGGTTCCCCCGGAGGTGACCGCCAGGTCATTGCTGAACGTGCTCCAGGGCGACGTCGCCGGCCGCGAGGCTGCGATCTACGGCGTATTCGGCAGCGCCGTCAACGTGACGGACGGGCGTTACACCTATCTCATGTATCCCGGCGACCTGCACGGTGGCAACCTGTTCCAGTACACCCTCATGCCGATGCACCTCAAGGAACTATTCAGCCTTGGCGAACTCGGGGAGGCCACCCTGGCGGCGCCGAGCGCTTTCACGAGGAATGTGCCGGTGATGCGGGTTCCGGCCACTCCCAAGTCTCCTTTCTACAATCATCAGGGGCCCGGGGTTCAGCACGATGCGACCACGGTCCTGTTCGATCTGCACACCGATCCGGGACAGCTGCATCCGATTCGCGATCTCGCGTTAGAGGCGCGGATGCAGAGCCTTGCCATCGGTCAGATGCAGCGTGCGATGGCGCCGCCGGAGTACTACCGCAGGCTCGGACTCGCCCCGGCACCCAACGCGGCCGTGGAGGCGATGCCGCTCTGAGCGCGGTGTCTTTGATGCGATTTCCATTCGAATAACGGGGGACGACACGATGAAGTGCATGACCTTCCTGCGGCCGGCGATCAGGGGCCTGGCCGTTCTGACGATTGCGGTCCTGGCCGCGGCTTGCGTCCGTCCCGCCATGGCGCAGGGCTATCCGGACAAATCCGTGCGCATCCTGGTCGGGCAGTCGGCAGGCGGCCCCACCGACGCCCTCGCTCGGATGATCGGCGACAAGCTGTCCCCTATGTGGGGACAGCCGGTGATCGTCATCAATCGGCCGGGCGCCAGCGGATCCATTGCCATGGATCAGGTCGCGAAGTCCACGCCGGACGGCTACACGCTCGGCATGCTGATCCTGAACCATGTGGTCTTCGAGCAGATGATCAAAAAGCCGCCCTACCTGATTGCCAGGGACTTGGATCCGGTCATTTCGATTGCCCGCCAGAGCAACATCCTGGTCCTGCACCCGTCGGTGCCGGCGACCACCGTGCCGGAGTTCATCGCCTATCTCAAGGCCAATCCGGGAAAGATCAGCTACGCCTCCGGCGGTGCCGGCTCACCGGCCCACGTGTCCGCAGAGTTGTTCAAGCTGCAGACCGGTGTCGACATGGTCCATGTGCCCTATAAGGGCGGCGGCGCCGCCGTTCCGGATCTGCTCGCGGGCATTGTTCCGATCATGTTCGCCGCCGCGCCCTTCGCACTGCCGCTGGTGCGCGACGGGAAGCTGCGCGCTCTCGCCGTGACCAGTGACAGCCGTTCGGCCCAGACTCCGGACATCCCCAGCCTGGCGGAATCCGGCATCCAGTACGACGTGCGCGATTGGCAGGGCATTGCCGGGCCGGCCGGCATGCCCGCCGCTGTTATTGCGCGCATCAACGCCGACGTGCAGACGATCCTGGACTCGCCGGACGTGAAGGCGCGGATCAGCTCGCTCGGCGGCGAGGTCGCAGGCGGCCCCCCGTCACGGTTCGCCGACCAGTTGCGCAGCGAGACGCAGAAATGGAAGCGGGTCGTCGACGAGGCCAACCTCGTCAACGAATAGGGGCCTGCAGCGGAGAAGCGCCAGCGCGGCGCTCAGCGCTTGCTGGCGAGGTCGTCCGCGCCGATGTAGATCCGGTTCCAGCTGGGACTGATCACCAGTTCATTGATGCACACCCTCGGCGGCGCCGTGATCGCGTATGCGATCGCGGATCCGACGTCCTCCGGCAGCAGCATCTTCGCGATATCCGCTTCCGGCGGCGGCACGGGACGGGAGCGCAGGATCGGGGTGGCGACCTCGCCGGGACAGACCATCGTGGCCCGGATGCCGAGGTGGCCCTCCTCGTAGTTGATGCTCTCCACCAGCGGCGCCAGCGCCATCTTGGTCGCGCCGTAGGCGGCGCCGGCAAACGGCAGGTAACGCCAGCCGGCCCAGGACGACACCACCACGATCGTGCCGGCGCCCGCCTTGCGCATCGTCGGCAAGACGGCGGCAATGCAGTAGGCAACGCCATTGAGGTTGACGGCCGCGACCTTGCTGAAGCTATCGGCGGTCAGGTTCTTCCAAGCGCGGTTGGGGACGTTGGTGCCGGCGGACAGGACCAGGGCGTCGATACGGCCGAAGTCGGCGAGGATCGCATCTGCAACCGACTGCACCGCCGCCGCATCGGAGACGTCGAGCGGCCGCGACTTGGCCTGCACCCCGGAAGCGCTCAAGGTCTTGACC
>JBBRJB010000155.1:0-6443 GCA_038220085.1 Burkholderiales bacterium | reverse complement strand
CTGAGGCCAAGAACCTGCCGGAAAAACCGGACAGCATCACCCTGCTCAAGCTGTACGCGCTCTACAAGCAGGCAACCAGCGGGGACGCCGAAGGAAGCCGGCCGGGCTTCTCGGACATGGTGGGGCGTGCCAAGTGGGACGCCTGGCAGGCACTCTGCGGTACCGAGAAGGAAGAGGCCATGCAGCAGTACATCGAGCTGATCGCCGAACTCAAGGACTGAGCCGACAGGAGGCTCGCTGCCCCGATGTCAAGGACATCGCACGATCGGGGCGGCAGTTGGTAGGGCCGGGACGACCGTTCATGCGGGGGTCGCTGGTACTGCAGTGCGCAGGAAGACAGAATCGAGCTCCAGTCAGACGTCCGGCACCGGCCGGCGCTGCCAACAATGAGCTCCACGATGCAAATCATCGCCTCTGTCATTCGTTGCCTTGCTGTTCGCCGGTCCGGTGTTCGCTTTGCATCCCGTAGTCTCGTCTCGCTGATGGCCTGCTTCTGGGCCGCCGCCGGACTGCCAGGCGCAGCCTTCGGCGCCCCAGGCGATCAGGTTGCCTCCCCTGCGCCACCGCCATCCCTGCTGCCGGATTCGATGTCGTTCAGCGCAGCGGTACAGGACGGCGTGCGCGCCCACCAGGCCCAACTGCGGGCGCGTCAGGCCCGGGTTCGCCAGGGCCGCAGCCAGTCGGCGCTACCCCGCTTCACCAACGACCTGACGATGTCGGGCGACCAGGGGAGCATCCCCCTGCAGTCGAAAAAACCGGCGCCGCCCAAACCAGGGTTGAAGGTGCTCGATCCCAGCAGCATCGGGGTAACCAACGCCTACGTCCGCGGGAACCTGCATACCCCGGTCAGCGCCGACAAGCCGGGCTTGACGACAACCGATCTCACCGTCGGCAGCGATTTCCGCCTGTCGGAGGACCTGATGATCGGTGCGGCGGCGGGCGGCCTCGGAAACGCAGAGGCGGGCGGCGCAACGATGTCGGCCTATGTGACGACGCAACCGCTGGAGAAGGTGTTCGTGGACATGAGCATGTCCTACGGGGCGCATCATTCCCGCAGCAAGTGGGCCCGCAGCGCCACCGGTTCAACCAGCGACGCGCGCGACGGGACCAGCACGGCCTTCAGCATCTCTCTGAACACGCCGCGCCAGATCGGCGAGTGGCACTGGTCGCCCTACAGCCGCTACGACCGTATCGTGACCGAGGTGGCTGCGCGCGCCGCTTCCGCGGCAGCGGCCACGGCGGGCTACGACCTTTCCGCGATGGCACTGGGAAGTACTGCCGCAACGACCTGGGGCACGCCTTTCGGCGCGGTTCAGCCGATGGTCATGGTGGAAATCCAGAAAGAAGTCGTCACGGTGGCCGGCATCGGCACGACCGCTTCGCAGACCCAGGGCGTCGTCGGCTTCGGCATGACCACCAAAGTTTCCCGCGACATGTCCGCGTTTGCGCAATCGCGCTATGAAAGCAATCTCGCCGCTACGCTCGACCGGCAGATGATGATGGGTGTCAAGTTCGCCTTCTGAAGGCACACCGGCCGGCCGCCGTCGCGCGGCCGGGACTCGGCTTAGTCTGAAGGCTGCACCGGCGATAGCGGCGGCCTTCCGCTGAACACCTCGGTGAGGTTGCGCGCCGCGAGCATCGACATCGCCATGCGGGTAGTCCGTGTGGCGCTGCCGATATGCGGCGTCATCACGACGTTGTCCCGGGCCAGCAGCGCAGGGTTGATCGACGGCTCGTTCTCGAAGACGTCGAGACCGGCGGCCGCGATCCTGCCTTCCCGAAGCGCGGCAGCCAGCGCCGCGTCATCGACGATCCCGCCGCGGGCGATGTTCACGAGCGTCGCCGTGGGTTTCATCAGGGCCAGTTCGGCTGCGCCGATCGTGTGGTGGGTCTGCGGCGAATACGGCAGCACCAGGACCACGTGATCGGCCTGCGCCAGCAGTTCTTCCCGGGAAACCCGGTGGGCGCCGAGTTCGGCTTCGTTGGCGGCTGCGCTGCGGTTGGAATAGAGAATCTTCATCGAAAAACCGCGGCCCCGGCGCGCGATCGCCGAGCCGATTCGCCCCATGCCGATGATTCCGAGGGTGGCGCCGAACACATCGGCCCCGAGGAACTGATCCCAGGCCCAGCGCTCCCAGTGGCCCTGACGCAGCCATCGTTCCGACTCGGTCACCCGCCTGGCGGTGGCCATCAGGAGCGCAAAGGCCATGTCCGCAGTCGCTTCGGTGAGCACATCGGGCGTGATGGTGACGACCACGTCGCGACGGCTGCAGGCGGCCAGGTCGATATGGTTGTATCCGACCGAACCGGTGGCAATCATCTTTATCCGGGGACAGGCGGCCAGCAAGGCCTGGTCGACCCGATCAGAGGTGACCACGTACAAGGCGTCCTTGTCGGCAGCCTTCGAAACCAGCGTCGCCTGCGACCAGGTCTCGTCGTCAGGATTGCACTCGACTTCGAAGACGGTTTCGAGGTGGGCAACCACCTCGGGAAAGATCTGGCGGGTGATCAGAAGTTTCGGTTTGCTCATTTCACGGGCGCCTTGATTTCAAACACCTGCTGCAGGTACTGGATGTAGGCCTGGTCGTCGCACATGTTCTTGGCCGGCGTGTCCGACAGCTTGGCGACCGGCTGGCCATTGCAGCGAACCATTTTGATCACGATCTGCAGGGGCTTGTAGCCGAGGTCGTTGGTCAGGTTGGTTCCCACGCCGAAAGCAATGATCGCGCGGTCCTTGAACCGCAGGTACAGCGCCTTGGCGACGTCGAAGGTCAGCGAATCCGAGAACACCAGGGTCTTGGTGGCGGGGTTGACGCGATTGGCGCCATAGTGCGCCAGCAGGCGTTCCCCCCACGCGAACGGGTCGCCGGAATCGTGCCGGGCGCCGTCGAACAGCTTGCAGAAATACATGTCGAAGTCGCGCAGGAAGGCGTCGAACCCGAACACGTCTGCCAGGGCGATGCCGAGGTCGCCGCGGTACTCCTTGGCCCAGACCTCGAAACCGAAGGTCTGCGCGTCGCGCAGGCGCGGACCGAGCGCCTGGCAGGCCTGCAGATACTCATGCGCCATCGTGCCGAGGGGAACAATGCCGTGGGTCATGGCGAACAGCACATTGGAAGTGCCCGCGAACTTGTCGCCGAGATCGGCCTTGCAGATGTGCAGCAGTTCCTCGTGCCATTGGCGCGAGAATCGGCGGCGGCTGCCATAGTCCGCGATCCGGATACCGGCCATCGCCGGGTCGTCGACGATGGTTCGGATCTTGGTGTCCAGCCGCCGGCGCCCCTCGTCGTAATCCGGGGTCGGGACCGTGTTGCGGAAATACAGTTCGTTGACGATCGCCAAGACCGGGATCTCGAACAGGATGGTGTGGAGCCAGGGGCCGCGGATGATGATGTCGATCTCGCCGGGCGCGCTCTTGCCGTCGGCGGGATCGGCCGGCGTCACGGTGATGTACTTCTGGTTCATCTGGAACAGACCCAGGAAGTCCACGAAATCGCTCTTGATGAACCGCATCTGACGCAGGTAGGCGAGTTCGTTCTCGGCGAACCGCAGGGTGCAGAGCTTGCCGATCTCCTCCTTGATCTGGCCGATGTACGGCACCAGGTCGATCCCGGGGGTGCGGCATTTGAACCGGTACTCCACCTGCGCGCCGGGAAAGTGATGCAGGACCACCTGCATCATCGTGAACTTGTAGAGATCGGTGTCGAGCAGCGAGGTGATGACCATGGCGGATTCCAGAGGTTCAAGGGCTCCGGAGAGCCCTGCAGGCCCGCAAGAGGGAGAACGGCGGCCGGCGCGAGTAAAATGACTGCTCGACTCAACCGACCGCACCTAATTTCATGCCGCACATCGTCCTTGAATCCTGCATCCGCTGCAAGTACACCGACTGCGTGGATGTCTGTCCGGTCGACTGCTTCCGCGAAGGACCCAACATGCTGGTGATCGATCCGGACGAGTGCATCGACTGCGCCGTCTGCATTCCGGAGTGTCCGGTCGAGGCGATCAAGGCCGAGGAAGACGTGCCGGCCGACCTGCAACACCTTATCGAACTGAATGCCGTCAAGTCCCAGTCCTGGCCAAGCATCACCCGCACCAAGGGGCCGCTACCCGACGCGGATCAATGGAAGGACGAGAAGGACAAGCTGAAGTACCTTGAGGGATGATCCCGGTCGCAATATCCGCGCCGGATGCCCGCCAGTCCCCCGGCCCCCCGGTGGGGACGTCGAATCCGTGAGAAACTTCGCACAGAAAATGCAAAAAGGGCCATAAAGCGGCGGAAATGCGACTGATTTGCGCGCCGCCGCGTTCAGCAGGAGTAGGCTGGGCCTGGGAATTGCCCGACATGACCGCCCCCGGCGCCAAGCCGTAGGGTCAAGGCCATGATAATCACCGGATTCCGGCTGGAGAAGACAGGATGCTTTACCAGGTACGTGAAGCACAGCGCGCGGTCTTGACCCCCGTTTCGGGGTGGGCCGAAGCAATGAGCAAGCTCTACAGCAGTCCATACAGCCCATTCAGCTACATGCCGATGGCAACCCGGGCAGCGGCCGGCTTCGAATTGCTCCATCGGATCGGCAAGGAATACGAGAAACCCGCGTTCGGCCTGGATTCCACGCGGATCGCCGGAACCGAGGTGCCGGTGACGGAGCATGTGGAGATGGCAAAGCCCTTCTGCCAACTCCTGCATTTCGTGCGGGAACTGCCGCCGAAGTTATCCGCCCATGGCAACGACCCGAAAGTTCTGCTCTTTGCGCCGCTTTCGGGGCATCACTCGACCCTGCTGCGCGACACCGTTCGCGCCATGCTGCCCGACCACGACGTCTACATCACCGACTGGGTGGACGCGCGGATGGTGCCCCAGAGCGACGGCAATTTCCACCTGCACGACTACGTCGCCTATTGCATCGACTTCATCCGCCACCTCGGCCCGCAGGTTCACCTGATCTCGGTATGCCAGCCCACTGTGCCGGTCCTCGCCGCCGTGTCGATCATGTCGAGCCTGAAAGACCCGGCGCTGCCCGCGAGCATGACGATGATGGGCGGGCCGATCGATCCCCGCAAGAGTCCGACCGCCGTCAACGACCTGGCAACCAACAAACCATTCCACTGGTTCGAACGCACCGTGATCCATCGGGTGCCGGGGCGTTATCCGGGCGCCGGCCGTCGCGTCTACCCCGGCTTCCTGCAGCATGCCGGCTTTGTGACGATGAATCCGGACCGCCATGCGCAATCCCACTGGGATTTCTACCTGAACCTGGTGCGCGGAGACCTCGAAGACGCGGAAGGTCACCGCGAGTTCTACAACGAGTACAACGCCGTCCTCGACCTGCCCGCGGACTATTACCTCGAGACGATCAAGACAGTATTCCAGGACTTTCTGCTGCCCCAGGGCCTGTGGGACGTGCCGATCGGCGGCAAGACCATCCGCGTGCGCCCGCAGGACATCCGGGATGTACCGCTGCTGACCATCGAGGGCGAACTCGACGACATCTCGGGCGTCGGGCAGACCGCGGCCGCCCACGACCTCTGTTCCGGCCTCGCGCCGGCTATGCACCAGCACCTGCTTGCCAAGGGAGCGGGGCACTACGGCATCTTCAGCGGCCGGCGCTGGCGGGAGATCATCTATCCTTATGTCAAAGGCTTCATTGCCGATGCCGCCCGGCCCAAAAAGCGCAAGACCGCCTGAACCCGCAGCGCTCGCAGACCGCATCCGGGAGATCGACCGCCTCCTGCCCCAGACCCAGTGCCGGCGCTGCGGTTTCGATGGCTGCAGGCCCTACGCCGAGGCACTTGCCCGCAACAGCACGGCGCTGAACCGCTGCCCGCCCGGCGGCTCGGTCACGATCTCGGCCCTGGCCCGCCTGCTCGACCGACCGGTTCAGCCCCTCGATCCGCAATGCGGACGCGAACAGCCGAGACGGGTCGCGCGCATCGACAACGACACCTGCATCGGCTGTACCAAATGCATCCTCGCCTGCCCGGTGGACGCCATTGTCGGTGCCCCCCGGCATCAGCACCATGTACTCGCAGATCGTTGCACGGGTTGCGATCTCTGCCTGCCCCCCTGCCCGGTCGACTGCATCAGCATGGTTGAGTTGCCCGCTTCCTGGTCGCAGGCCGAGGCGCAGCGCGGCCGCCGCCACCATCGCAGCAGGCTGGCCCGTCTGCAGGCCCTGGCGGCGAAGACGCGTGCGCGCCCCGGGCCAGGGACCACTGCCACTGCGACTACGACGGGCGCTGGCGCCATTGCCGCCCGCGACCCGATACAGGTCATGAGCATCCCGAGTGAGAAGTCGCGGCGACTGGCGGCAATCATGGCCCGGGCGCGCAGCGGACCGGCGCGATGAAGCCCGACGACCGGCTGGCGCTGTTCGATCGATGGGCAGCAGCCAATCCCGAACCGACGACCGAACTCGAATTCACGACGCCGTTCGAGTTGCTGG
>JBBRJB010000154.1:0-6460 GCA_038220085.1 Burkholderiales bacterium | reverse complement strand
GCGCTTCGGGTCGTAGGCGAACGAGACGTTGTCGAAGCGCACCGTGGCGCCGGCCACCCGCAGCGGCTGCGCCCCCGGGACATCGGCCACCTCGCGGTTCTGCTCCAGCAACCCGAACAGCCGCTCCATGTCGGTCAGGCTCTGCTTGATCTCGCGATAGAGCATGCCCAGGAAGTTGAGCGGAATGTAGAGCTGGATCATGAAGGCATTCACCAGCACCAGGTCGCCCAGCGTCATCGTGCCGGCCGCCACCCCTGCGGTGGCTCGCCAGACCATCGCCGTGACCGCCAGCGCGATGATCGCGGACTGCCCGACGTTGAGCAGCGACAGCGTGGTCTGGCTCTTGACCGCCGCGCTCTCCCAGCCCTGCATGCTGGTGTCATAGCGGTTCGCCTCGAAGCCCTCGTTGCCGAAGTACTTGACGGTCTCGTAGTTCATCAGCGAGTCGATCGCCCTGACGTTGGCCTTCGAGTCCAGTTCGTTCATCGAGCGGCGGAAGGTGGTCCGCCACTCGGTGACGATGACTGTGTAGACGACGTAGCTCACCAGCGCGACGATGGTGATCAGGGCGAAATCGAAGTCGTACTGCCACAGCAGGTAGCCCAGCACCATGCTGATCTCAATCAGCGTCGGCAGGATGCTGTAAAGGGTATAGGACACGATGCTGGAGACGCCGCGGGTGCCGCGCTCGATGTCTCGGGTCAATCCCCCGGTCTGGCGATCCAGATGAAACCGCAGGGACAGCGAATGGAGGTGGCGACACACCTTCAGCGCGATTTCGCGCACCGTCCGCTGGGTGACCTTGGCAAAAACGTACTCGCGCAACTCGGTGAATACCGAGGTCGACAGCCGCAGCAGGCCGTAGCCGAGCACCAGCGCCACCGGCACGGCAACCAGGCCCGCCGTGCCGCCGCCGGATACGGCGGGAGACCCATTCTCCCCGGTGAGCGAGTCGACGATCTGCTTCAGCAGGATCGGCACCCCGACGTTCGCGGCCTTGGCAGCAACCAGGAAAGCCAGCGCCACTCCCACCCGCCAGCGGAACTGCCACAGATAGGGCAGCAGGCTCTTCAGCGTCGCCCAGTCGGAGCGGGGCGGGCGCTGTCCGCCGATTGAGTCGGCCCCCGCCCCGGCAGGCAGGCCGGGCGATGACTCGGCGGAGGAGGCGTGGTGACGACGCATGGATCGGGCCTGATGACTTGTGCAGGTGGGGGCGGTGGGGCATTATCGCAAGGCCGGCACGGTTCGGGCATGGGCGGACCATGACGGCGCGACAACCAGAACCCGCCAGCGCGACGGGCCAACAGTGGAGACAGGACGATGAACCAGGTGACCCGCCGTGACTTCAACCGCATCGCGGCCTCGGCCGTGGCCGGCAGTGGCCTCATCGCCGCGCCGGCATTCGTGCGGGCTCAGCCGAAGAAACTGAAAGTCGGCGTGCTGCTGCCGCGCTCGGGGTTCCAGGCCTTCATCGGGCAATCGTGCCAGCTCGGCGCCGACCTCTCGCCGCCGCTGCTTCGCGAGATGTATGGCGTCGACGTGGAACTGATGAACGCCGATACCGAAACCAACGTCGAGGTCGCCCGCTCACGCGCGGAGAAGCTCATCAACGACGGCGCGCAATTGCTGGTCGGGCCGTTCGATTCGGGCGCCGCTTCGGCGATCGCGCAGGTCGCCGAGCAGCGCAAGATACCCTTCGTGATCAACATTGCCGCCGCGCCGCAGATCACCGAACAGGGCTACCAGTACACCTTTCGCAATTTCCCGACCGCTGGCGATCTGGTGCGCAACGGCCTGTCGCTCTTTCGCGACCTGTTCCAGGCCACCCAGGCGGCGCCGCGCACGGCCGTCTTCATGCACGTCAACGACACCTTCGGCCAGGCGATGTCCCGCGGCATCGGCGCCACGCTGCCGAAGCTGGACTACCTGCCCTTCAAGGTGGTGGACACGATCTCGTACGACCCGGCCGCCCGCGACCTCTCGGTTGAAATCGCCAAGGCCAAGGCCACCAACGCCGACATCATCATGCTGGTGAGCCGACTCAACGACGCGATCATGCTCGTGCGGGAACTGGTCAAGCAGCGGTGGTCGCCGCAGGCGATCATGAGCCCGGGGTCGCCCGGGATGTACGAAGCGCAGTTCTACAAGGCCCTCGGTGCCAGGTACTCCGACTATTGCATCTCCAACGTGCCCTGGTACAACCCCAATGCTGCCCTGAGCAAACGGGTCGAGTCGGCGTTCGAAAAGCAGTTCCCGCAGGAAAAGCTGATGTTCCACGCGCTCAACGTCGGCTTCACCTTCGAGGCGATGATGGTGGCCGCCGACGCCTTCAAGCGCGCCGGCAGCGCGGATGGCGCCGCACTGGCGGACGCCATCCGCAAGACCGACATCGCGGAGCGGATGATGGTCGGCGGCCCGATCAGGTTCAACGCCAAGGGCCAGAATACCGAGATCGCCTCGGCCTGCATCCAGAACCGCAATGGCCAGCCGGTGGTGGTGCTGCCGAAGGCCGCGGCCCAGATGGCGCCGGTGTTCCCGGTACCGGACTGGAAGGCGCGGGGCTGACGCCACCCGGCCCACGCCTCATCCTCCCATCCCGCCACGCCCGGCACCTCAGCCGACCGGAGCCCGTTTGCCAATCGATGCGGTTGCCAATATCGTCCTCAGCGGTTTGCTGACGGGACTGGTCTACGGGCTGATGGCGCTGGGGCTTTCCGTGATCTACGGCGTGGTGCGCATCGTCAACTTCGCGCACGGCGAGATGATGACGATGGCGATGTACGTCGCGGTCATGGCCTTCGCCTTTGCCGGCATCGACCCCCTGCTGATGCTGGTCCCGGTCGCATTCGCCTTCTTCGGGCTGGGTTACCTCCTGCAGCGCGGCCTGATCAATCCGTTCATCGACCGTCCCGAGCATTCGCAGTTCATCCTCCTGCTCGCACTGGCCCTGGTCCTGGTCAACGTCCTGCTGGTGATTTTCGGTCCCGACGCGCGCAACGTGCAGGTCGACTACGCGCTTGAATCCTATGAGCTTGGCCCGCTGCTGGTGGACAAGGTCAGGGTCATCTGTGCAGGGGTGGCTCTCGTCACCTGCGCGGTGCTGTTCTTCATCTTCCGCTACACCGGCTTCGGCAAGGCGATCCGTGCCTGTGCGGACAACCTCCTGGGTGCGCAGGTGGTCGGGCTCAACGTCAAGCACCTGTACGCGCTGACTTTCGGCCTCGGTACCGCCTGCGTCGGCGTCGCCGGTTGCCTGCTGACCCTGCTGGTCGACGTCACGCCCAACTCCGGGCCCGCGTATACCTTGCTCGCCTTCATCATCGTGATCATCGGCGGACTGGGCTCGATGGTGGGCGCGCTGGCAGGCGGCGTGCTGATCGGCGTCTCGGAGTCGGTCGCGGGCCTGCTGATCGCGCCATCGGCCAAGAGCATGTTGTCGTTCGCGCTGCTGATCCTGGTGCTGGCGCTGAGGCCCCAGGGCCTGTTCAAGGCCCGCTGAGGCGCGGCCGATGAATCCGGTGCCATGAACCGGTCGCAGGCCGCCCTGCTGGCGCTGCTCGCCGTGCTGCTGATCGCGCCGCTGGCACTGGATCGCTACCTGCTTTCGGTGATGATCCTGATCCTGTACCTGGCCTACGTCGGCCAGGCCTGGAACATCATGATGGGCTTCTGCGGCCAGCTCTCGATCGGACACGCGCTGTACGTCGGGCTGGGCGCCTACACGGCAGCCGCCCTGTACCAGCATTTCGGCATCATCCCCTGGCTCGGCATGATCGTGGCGGTGGTTGTGTGCGTCGTCGCCGCATCCATCGTCGGCTGGCTTGCCTTTCGTTTCGGCATCGGCGGCACCTACTTCGCGTTGCTGACGATCGCCTTCGCCGAATTCACCCGGATCGGCTTCGACCATTTCGGCTGGGTCGGGGCTTCGGGCGGCCTGTTCCTGAGGGTCGAACAGCAGGGCAACGTCGACCTGCTCAACCTGCGGGGTCATCCCCTGATGTTCTACTACCTCGCCCTGGCGCTGGCGGTCTCGGGCTTCGTCCTGTCGGCGTGGCTGCTGCGCGGCAAGGCCGGTTTCTACTTCCGCGCGATCCGCGACAACGAGGATTCCGCCCGGGCGGCGGGGGTCGATGTCTTCCGCTACAAGATGTTCGCCGTGCAGATTTCCGGCGGCATGACCGCCCTCGCCGGCGTGTTCTTCGCCTTCTACTACAACAACCTGTTTCCGGAACAGATCTTCAGTATCAGCCGGTCGATCGAGATCATCCTGGCGCCGATCATCGGGGGCATCGGCACCTTGTTCGGACCCATCCTGGGCGCTGCGGTGGTGACGGTGCTGTCGGAGGGAATCACCGAGGCGCTGGCGGCGGCAGGCTACGAGATTCCCGGCGTGCGCCAGATCCTCTACGGGGTCGCCCTGGGGCTGTCCATCATGTTCATGCCCCACGGCATCTGGCCGGTGATCGCCCGGCGCTTGGGGTTCGCGCGACCGGGTACCGAGGGTGACGATGACCGGGCCTGAAGCCGGGCGGGCGCTCGCCGATGGCGGATCAGGCGCCGGCGGCGGGGCCGTCGCCGGGCCCGCGCTGCTGGAGGTCAGCGGCGTCTCCAAGCATTTCCGGGGCCTCAAGGCGGTGTCCGGCGCAACGCTGACTGTCGGCGAGGGCGAGATCGTCGCCCTGATCGGGCCGAACGGCGCCGGCAAGACGACGCTCTTCAACCTGGTGGCGGGCGCCCTGATGCCGGACGAAGGCCAGATCCACTTTCGCGGCCGCTCCATCGCCGGCCGGCGTCCCGACCAGGTCTGCGCCGCAGGGATCGGCCGCACCTTCCAGATCGTCAAGCCCTTCGCCGACCTGTCCGTGATCGAGAACGTGATGGTGGGCGGTTTTCGCGGGACTGCCGATCGCCGCCTGGCACGCGCCCGCGCGGAGGAGGCGCTGCGCGCTCTCGACATGTGGGACCAGCATGCACGGATGGCTTCGGCGTTGACCCTGCCCGACCGCAAGCGGCTGGAAGTCGCGAGAGCACTGGCATCGCAGCCGACCCTCCTGCTCCTGGACGAGGTGATGGCCGGCCTGCGGCCGACCGAGACGGACCTGATGGTGGCAGCGTTCCGGCGCCTGAATGCGGAGCGGGGGGTCACCATCCTGCTGATCGAGCATGTCATGCGGGCGGTGATGGCCCTGGCACAGCGTGTCTACGTCCTGCATCATGGCGAGATCATTGCCTCCGGCACGCCCCGCCAGGTCACGAGCAATCCGCAGGTCGTGGCAAGCTACCTCGGCACCGTCGCCGGTCACTGAGGGCGAATCCGCGTGCTGAACATTCGTGACCTGTCGGTGTTCTACGGCGATGCGCAGGCGCTGGAGCGCGTCGACCTGGAGGTCAAGGCCAACGAGATCGTCGCCCTGGTCGGCGCCAACGGCGCCGGAAAGACCTCCCTGATCCGCGCGGTCGCCGGAATCCTGAAACCACGCAGCGGCTCGATCGACTTCGATGGCCGCGAGATCTGCGGTCTCGACAGCCATCGCGTGTGCGATCTCGGCATCGGCCAGGTCGCGGAAGGCCGGCAGGTATTCCCGACGATGAGCGTACTGGAGAATCTCGAGATCGGCGGCATGCTCCCCCGCGCGCGCGCCAACGCGCCGGCGGCATTGGAACGGGTCTTCGTGATGTTCCCCCGCCTGAAGGAGCGCGCGGGCCAACTCGCGGGTACGCTCTCGGGCGGCGAGCAGCAGATGCTCGCCATCGGCCGATGCCTGATGGGGGCTCCGCGCCTGATCATGTTCGACGAACCCTCGCTCGGGCTGGCCCCCGCCCTGGTTGGCGAAGTGCTCGAAACAATCGGTGACCTGCACCGGCAAGGGATCACCATCCTCCTCGTGGAACAGAACGTCGCCGCTTCGTTGAAGCTGGCCAGCCGAGCCTACGTCCTCGAAACCGGCAGCATCGTGCTCGAAGGCAGCGGTGTCGCCCTGCTCGAGGATCCGCGGGTGAGAGAGGCGTATCTGGGATTGTGACCCCTTGCACCGCGCCCCGGAAAGCGGGGCGACCGCTGCCTTTGCCAAGGCGCCTGCTGCCGCTTTGCATCGCGCCGGCGCTGGCCGGCGCCCTGCTGTGGGCAACCCCGGCACGTGCCCAGGAGCCTCCCGGGCAACGACCCATGCGCATCCTCAGCCTCAACGCCGAACACCTCATGTCCCCGACGCGGTTCGGACAGTGGCAGTCGTACTGCCGGCCTCTCGGCTGGCGGGAGTCCGACACCAGCCGCGACAAGGCGGGGGCCATTGCGCGGCGGCCGGCGGACATGAGCTACTGCAATGCGCTGGACGGCACCGACGGCCGCGGCCACCGCCGCTTCGCGCCGGTGCACGACCGCGAGGCCTGGGAGCAGAAGCGGGCGCAACTGGCCGCGCTGCTGCGAGCGGCAGACGCCGACGTGGTCCTGCTGCAGGAA